>JASFTI010000179.1:0-7194 GCA_050053635.1 Gemmatimonadales bacterium | reverse complement strand
ACATTTTCGACCACGCGAACGAGATTTTCCAGACAGGGCACCGGGCGACGCTCGACTTCACACTGTCGGGCGGCGGTGATCGCACGACCTATTACCTGTCGGGATCGTACACGGATCACCAAGGTTCTATCGTCGGGAACAGCGAGCTGGACAAACTGACGCTGCGCCTCAAGGCGACGCAGTGGATCAGGGACAACCTCTCGGTCAGCGGTAGCTTCTCGTACGCGGACCAGAACGGCGACCTGATCCAGGCGGGCTCGAACACCAGCGGTCTGCTGCTCGGTGCGTTCCGGACGGTCCCGGAGTTCAACAACCTGCCGTACCTGGATCCGGAGACGGGTCTACACCGGTCGTACCGGAATCCCGAGCCGACCGAGCTGGTAGCGGGTCGCGGCTACGACAACCCGTTCTGGATCGCCAACGAGATACTCAACACGACCGATGTCGGACGGACCTTCGGGAACATCCGTACCGACTGGCAAGCGCTCGACTGGCTGAATGTTACGGGGCTGGCCGGACTGGACTACGCCAACGACGATCGGACTACGCTGTTCCCGAAGAGTTCGTCGGAGTCGCCCCAGGGTCGGGTGATCCGCGGCACGTTCAGAACCTTCGACGTCGATGGCTCGCTCCTGGCTACAGCGGAGCGGACCTTGACCGACTATGCCAGCGGTAGCCTGTCGTTGGGCTACAACCTGAGGCAGTCAGAGGTAACCACCAACATCGTTCAGGGCGATAACCTGATCTTCCAGGCCGAGGAGCTCGACTTCGCCGTCGACCGGCTCCCGGATGAGTTCAAGTCCCGGGTGAGGACGGACGGGTACTTCGCGGAGGCGAACCTCGATCTGTGGGACCAGCTGTTCCTGAGCGGTCGTGTGCGTAACGAAGGGAGCTCGACGTTCGGACCGGATACCGACGGTCGCTTCTGGTATCCCAGCTTGAGCGCGGCGTGGACGTTTTCGAAGCTGGAGACGCTGCAGGAGCTGGACTGGCTGACTTTCGGTAAACTGCGCTTCGGCTACGGCGTCGCCGGTAAGGCGCCACCCGTCTTCTCGAACGTAGCCTCCTTTACTACAGCGACCTTCGGCGATGGCTGGTTGAACCTCGGCTTGCAGTCGATCTACATGGGCCGCGAGGGCGTGGTTTCCGAGCCCAGCCTGCCGAATACGGGAATCGAACCGGAGAGGACCAGGGAGACCGAGGTCGGTCTCGATGTGGCCTTCCTGAACTCCAGGGTGTCGGTCGGTGTCACACGCTATGCTCAGAAGACCGAAGATGCCATCCTCTTCGTCCCCGTGCCGCCCAGCACAGGCTTCTCGACGGTGCCGCGTAACGGGGCCGAGTTCGAGAACAAGGGTTGGGAGGTGACACTCGACGTGGTTCCGATCCAGATGGAGAACTTCAGTTGGGAGCTGGGCGCTCAGTGGTCGAGGAATCGAAGCAAGGTGCTCGATATTCTCGGGTCCGAGGGCGTCGGAATCGGCTTCGGGTTCTTCAGCGGCTCCAACCGTATCGTGAAGGACAAGTGCGGGGTCACCGCCGATCAGCCCTGCCCGTTCGGAGTGATCTGGGGACAGGACTGGGTCCGCTTCGGGCGTGGCATCGTGATCGACGGCGAGAACATCGATGAGGCATTCCCCGAGGCACCTGCCGGTGCCATCTACATCGATGATGACGGCTTCCCGATCGAGGACGCGCAGAACCGGGTGATCGGTGATCCGAATCCGGACTGGCTGGGTAGCATTCGCTCCACCTTCCGGGTTTACAATAATCTGCGGATCTCGGCGCTGCTCGATATCAAGCAGGGCGGAGACACCTGGAACGGTACGAAGGGCGCGCTGTTCTACTTCGGCACGCATAAAGAGACCCTCCCGTTCCACGGCGAGGGTGTACAGGACACCGTGTTCGCCGGCTACGGTCCCGGTGCGGGTACACCGGTCGACCTTAACTGGAATACCTGGGGGCCCAACGGTCCGGGCACCGGCTTCACCGGCCCGGGCTCGCAGTTCGTCGAGGAATCGAGCTACGTGAAGCTGCGCGACATATCGGTCACCTATGCGTTCGACCAGGAATGGGTTAACCGGCTCGGCTTCAACACCGTCGAGGTGACGCTGAGCGGTCGTAACCTGAAGACCTGGACGGACTATACGGGGATCGATCCGGAGACGAACCTGACTGGACAGACCATCGGCCGCGGTCTCGACTACTTCGGTCATCCACAGACCCGGTCGTGGATTCTCCAGTTCAACTTCATCCGTTAGTGACCGGCTGGACCGGGAACGTCAGCGAGCACCGACGTTCCCGGTCCCGAACGGCATAAATCAGGAGATGCGCAAATGACATACAGTAAGTGGATACGCTGCGCGGTCGCCGCCGGTCTTCTGACCGGATGGACGGCTGCCTGCGACTTCATCGACCCTACGTCGAGCAACCCCAATGCCGTGCCGGATGCGTCGATAGACCAGCTCTTTGTGTCGGGCCAGGTGAACGCCTGGTTCTTCAATGAGGGGCAGCTGTCGCGCCTGGTGTCGGTGTGGACGCGGCAGATGGCAGGGACGGATCGGCAGTTTGCCGATCTTGAACTCTACCTGGGGCTCGGCGAATCGACGGCGACCGACGAGTTCTACAGGCCCTACGGTAGCGGCAACACCCGTACCGGTGGTGGCTTGCTAGACTTGCGGCGAGCGCAGGGGCTGGCCGAAGAGGATGGCCGCCTGGTTTACAAGGGTATCCTCCAGGTTCACGAGGCCTTCCTCATCGGTATGGCGGCGAGCATTTGGGGTGACATCCCGTACTCTCAGGCCGCCAATCCGGAGTTCACAGAGCCCGTTCTGGACGATCAAGCGGATGTCTATGCTGCGGTGCAGCTGCTTCTGGACGACGCGATCGACAACCTGCAGAGCGGGACTGGTGCGGGACCCGGAGAGAACGACTTTGTCTTCGCCGGTGACGCCACCGCCTGGGCAGCCGTTGCATACACCCTGAAGGCGCGGCTCTACCTGCATTGGGTAGAGGTGGATGGCAATACCCGCTATACCGATGCTCTGAACGCCGCGCAGAACGGCATTCAGACGGCCGCCGGAAACTGGGTCTCGGTGCACACCGCTACGATTCCGGAGAGCAACCTGTGGAACCAGTTCCAGAACGACCGGTCGGGCTACATCTCGTCGAACGCCTACCTGGTCGAGATGTTGGATGTCGACCAGGACCGGGCTTACAACCCGGCCGTGGATGACGACCGCCTGCCGGTCTACTTTACGACGGGCAGCGCAGGCTTTGCCGGGCAGTACATCGGCTCGCCGACGGGCTCGCCCGCCGGTGACCCGGGAACGTCGGCTTCCAACCTCGCCGTTCCTGGGGAGGCTGACTACGGCCAGCCCATCTTGACGTGCTGGGAGAACCACCTGATCGTGGCGGAGGCGGAGGCTGTGGTAGGCACAGAAGCCAATGCCCGCACGGCGCTGCAGGCTGCGCTCGACTGTCAGGAAGACTACTGGGGCGGCCTCGGCTATACGATCGATCTTGGCACGGTCGATGCTGGGCTTACGGGACAGGCCTTGTTCGATGAAATTATGGCTCAGAAGTACATGGCCATGTTCCTGAACATCGAGGTTTGGAACGACCATAAGCGCACGTGCACGCCGACGATCCCGCCGCCTCCAGGCGAAACCGAGGTGGTGGCGCGGCTGTTCTATCCGAACGCTGAACGGGAGACGAACAGCAACGTCCCGAGTCCCGGTGTGGATCCGAATGACGAGCGCAACGACAACGATCCGGCGGCGTGCCCGCCGTAGTCCGTTGGATGAGGGATGTTTTGAGAACTAATGCATTCCGCGCCCTGTTGCCGGTCGCGCTGCTGTCTCTGGCAGCGTGCGCGACCGGTAGCGGGGACGTTTCACCGTCTGAGGAGGTCACCGTGACGGTGGAGAATAACCTCCACCCACGTACCACCCTCACCGTTCGCATCATCACGCCCACGGGTCTGAGTCAGCTGTTGGGGTCCGTGCCGGCGGGCGGGACGGAGACTCTGCGTTATCGCGGCCGGATCTATTACGATGCCTATCAGCTCGTGGCGAAGACGCAGGACGGCCAGGACATTCCATCACTGCCGTTCAACATCTTTCCTGGCGCTCGGGTCTCTTGGTCCTTGTCTCACAACAGTATCAGCGTTTTTGAGGGCGAACGGGACGAGGGGCAGTTGTAGGGCGCCCCTTCGGCGCCCCTTGGCGGTGCAGCGTAGCTTGGCTGAGGACATTTCCTCATTATGCTGGAACGGAGAGGTTCTATAGATGCTCTTCCGACGTCGTAGAGCGTTCAAACGATCACTAACCTTGGTGGCGCTGATGACATTTGCCGCCTGCCACCACTACGTGCCTGTGAGCGTCGACCGGCTCGAACGCCCGGACCGCGTGCGGGTGCATCTGTCCGTCGCCGGCTCATACGAGCTGCTGGACTTGACCGCCGCCGACGTAACCCAGATCGAAGGTGAGGTCGTTCGCTGGGACGAGGCGAGCCTGGTGCTCTCCGCATGGTGGCTCGTCGCGCGGAGCGGACTGGAGTTCCGGGGACAGGGGGAGACGGTCGTCGTCCAGCGTGAGCACATAGCAGCGATTGAGGAAAGACGAATCTCCGCCTGGAAGACGGTTGCCCTCGTTGGCGGGGGCGCCGCGGTCATGGCTATCGGTGTGGGTAGCCTGGGCGCAGTCGGGAGTTCGGGTTCCTCAAACGGGACGGATCCGGGTAAGTAGTACCGAGACTGCCGCGCCGTGCCTCACGATGCCGGGGGTCGACGCGGCCCCCCGACTCACCCGAACTCCCCCACCTCCTCACCATGACCTCTCGGCTTCGTGTGCGCTCCACCGCGAGGTGAAACCCGCCAGCCCCGTTCAGAACTCCGGCAGATGGGCCCGCGGTAACGGAATGACATACCAGGCCGTTTACCTGCCGAGCTCTCGGACCCGGCTTGCCTGCTCTCGGTAAGGCCCTAGCTTGAGGGGCGAACTCGGTCATCTCACGCGCTCAGAGAGGTAAGGTGGCGAAATTCAGGCCTGTTCGAGAGCAACTCGAACTGATTCGGGAAGGTGTGGTCGAGATCATCCCGGAGGATGAACTCGCGCGCAAGCTCGAGCGCTCGTGCGAGACCGGGACCGGCCTCGTGGTGAAGGAGGGATTCGACCCGACGCGTCCCGATCTGCACCTGGGCCACGCGGTCAGCATCAATAAACTGCAGACCTTCCAAAAGCTGGGCCACCAGGTCGTCTTTGTGGTGGGTGACTTCACTGCTCTCGTGGGTGACCCGAGCGGCCAGGACGCGACGCGCCCGCAGCTCTCCGAGGCCGAGATAACCGCAAACATGAAGACCTACCAGGAGCAGGTCTTCAAGATCCTCGACCCGAAGAAAACCAAAGTCGTTCGGAACAGCTCCTGGCTCTCGAAGCTCAAGCTCACCGACATTCTCGAGCTGTCTTCCCGCTACACGGTCGCCCGGATGCTCGAGCGTGACGACTTCGCCGCCCGCTACCGCGAGGGGCGCCCCATCTCGCTCGTCGAGTTCGTATACCCGCTCATGCAGGGCTACGACTCCATCGCTTTGCAGGCGGATGTCGAGCTCGGTGGGACCGATCAGAAGTTCAACTTGCTGGTCGGGCGTACGCTCCAGGAACGTTTTGGCCAGGAGCCCCAGGTGTGCGTCACGCTGCCGCTGATGCGCGGTACCGATGGCACACGCAAGATGTCGAAGTCGTTAGACAACTATGTCGGCATCACCGAGCCGCCGGAGGAGATATACGGGAAGACTATGTCGATCCCGGATGAGCTGCTGGGGGAATGGTACCAACTGGCCTCGTCGCTCCATGGCCCGGAGTTGGCGACGGCACTGGCGCAGATCGCCGGCGACCCGCTGCGAGCCAAGCGTGCGCTTGCCCGGGACATTACGGGCACCTACCATGGCGAGCAGGCGGCTGAGGCCGCTGAGGCGCATTTCGACCGTGTGGTACGACGCGGCGAAAAGCCGGAGGAGATCCCCGAGGTCGAGGTCGCGCGCTCGACCTCCGAAGTTTGGCTGCCGAAGCTGATGGTCGAGGCCGGACTCGCCGCTTCGAGCAGTGAAGCGGTTCGCCTCATCCGGCAGGGGGCCGTTCAGGTCGACGGCCTGGCGATCACCGATAAGGACCACCATGTGCCCACTTCGCGGGAGCTGCTGATCCAGCGCGGCAAGCGGCGTTTCGCGCGGGTTCGCTTCCGCTAGAGCCCGCTACGCTGGCCCGGAGGCGGTGCCCCGCGGGCGCGGCGGCCGAGCTGGACCAGAGATCGGACGAGCGAGAGGAGGAGCGACGGGTGCAGGTCGAGGTGAAGAAGGTGGAGAAGCCGTGGGGCCACGAGCTGATCTGGGCGCACACCGATCGCTATGTGGGCAAGATTCTCCACATCAAGGCCGGCGAGTCGCTGTCGCTCCAGTACCATGAGCGCAAAGACGAGACGATCCACGTTCTACGCGGGCGGATGGTGTTCCTGGTAGGGCCGGGCGAGCAGGAGTTGCAGGAGGTGGTTTTGGAGGAGGGGATGAGCTTCCGGATTCGGCCGGGGACCCGCCACCGGATGGAAGCGATCAGCGACTGCGATCTCTTAGAGGCCTCGACGCCCGATCTGGACGATGTGGTCCGGCTCGAGGATCGCTACGGGAGGGCTTGAGCGAGTGGAGCGGACGGAGACTTGGGACGAGCCGCGTGTCGGTTACGTCTATTTGGGCCTGGGATCGAACGAGGGCGATAGGATCCGCTACCTGGAGCGTGGCCTGGAGGGCTTGAGGCGGGAGGTGCGGATCGACCGCATCTCGTCGATCTATGAGACCCAGCCGGTGGGGGTCCGCGATCAGCCGTGGTTTCTCAACCTCGTCTGTGCGGGTGCGACGCGCCTCAAGCCCGGCGCGCTGCTCGAGTTCATCCACCAGGTGGAGGACGAGTGCGAGCGTGTGCGTAGCGAGCAGCGCTGGGGGCCCCGGACCCTGGATATCGACATCCTCACCTACGACGATCGTGTGATCGAGGAGTACGAGCTGGTGATACCGCATTCCAGGATGCACGAGCGCAAGTTCGTGCTCGAGCCGCTGGCGGAGATCGACCGCGAATGGCGCCACCCGGTCCAGGGTAAGACCGCGAAGGAATTGCTCGACGAGTTGGACGGCGACGTCGTTCG
>JASFTI010000178.1:0-7223 GCA_050053635.1 Gemmatimonadales bacterium | reverse complement strand
TCCGCCGCCGCGGCGTTCTCCAGGTACTGGAGCACGGCCTCCGCGGTCACCGTACCGTAATAGTGGGCGCCCGCCTCCCGCGCCTCCGCCGCCACGAAGCGATAAATGTCGAGCCCGCTGCGTTCGCCGTTCACCGCGTTCATCACCTCGAACGCCATCAGGCCGTGCAGACCGCGGACGAACCGGACGCGGCGCCGCCCGATGAGGAACTCCGCCGGCCCGGCGATCACCGCCGGCTTGAGCTCGCTCAGCCGCTGCTCCACGTCGGATAGCCGGCGCTGCGGTATGACACGCCGACCCGTCGCCTGGCGGTAGGCGAGCTCGACCTCGCGCAGCGCCTGCGCCTGGCGCCGCGCCAGCTCCTCCAGCAGCGCCGGAACCCCGGCGGCGGCACTGGAGTGGATTTCTCCAAGTGAATTAATCGCGAGACGCTCGCGCCCGACTGCGTACCGGACCTGATCGACCGCATCTCGGTACGCCGCTTCCTTGTCGCCGCCCGTCGCGATCCAGGTGAGAGCCAGCCGCAGGTTTCGACCGAGCCGCTCCTGCCCGCGACCGACGGTCTCCGCCGCCAGAGCGGGCAGCGACTCCTGATCGACGTTTGCCATCGTGTAAGCCATTAACGCGACCGCGGCGGCGCTACGTCCCAACTGCGTGCGGTCGATATTCCAGAGATCGTCGTCGCTGGAGTGGATGTAGTTGTCGGGCCAGTTGGTGAACGTGACACCGGGCACGCCGATGGGCTGCTCGGTGAACGGCATGTGGTCGGTGTTGTTGTGAAAGAAGATCATCTTGGCGTTGTAGCGGTGTCGGCTGCCGAGGTGCGAGAGGTGCGGCTCGGGGTAGAAGCCGGTTCCCGCCTGCAGCTGGGCGAGCTGTGAGCTGTTAGACGCGACCATGTAGTCGATCACCGACTCGACCACGTCGTTGAAGAAGTGGAAGCGCGTCGCCGGCAGGCGCGTGACGTTCTGCACGCGCATCACGTCCTGCGCCTGGTTGGCGCCCGACATGTCCTGGTTGATGTTGACCCACATCTCGTGATGCGCTTCCGGGTTGTCGGCGAAGTACTGGCGCTGACTGCCGATCTCGGTCACCCACCAGAGACGGATGTTGCGGCGCGGGCGCGGTAGCTTGCCTTCGCCGATCAGCTTGTTGAGCGCGCGGCCGATCTCGAGCACGTTCGCGCAGCCGCTGGCGTCGTCGTTGGCCGACGTGGCCTCCTCCTGCATATGGCCGGTGAGCACGATGTCCTGCCCCAATCCCGGCTCGCTGCCCGGGATGAACGCCTCGACCATCACCTGCCAGGGCTCGGAGCCCTGCATCGAGCTGAACTCCGACTCGACCACGGCGTGGACGACGATCGGCTCATCGGAATTCTGTAGCCGACTGCGCAGCTCGAGACCCTGACGCAGCGACAGCCCGAAGACGAAGGTCGGCTCGAAGTCGTCCGAGCGGCCGCCCGATGCGCGGACCCACCGCAACTGGTCGGGATAGCCGGCCATGCCCTCGCTGAACGGGTTGGGGTACCAGACGACGCCCAGCGCGCCGCCGTCACGCACCGCCCTCATCATCGCGCCCGATGCCGACCCGTAGGTCAGCACGACCTTGCCGCTTACGTCGAGATCGGCAAGGTCCTCCTCGCTGCCGGCGCCGATGTCGATCAGCTCGCCGGTGACGTCGGTGGGCCGGCTATAGTCGCCCAGGTGTAGTGGCGACTGCAACGTGCTGGCCAGCCGCTCCGGCTCCGGCTCGACGATCCATAGGTCGCCGAAACTCGCGTTCCAGGGACGACCGGAGGACGCCTGCTTGATCAGGCTGACGTTCTCGAGCCCGTACTCGCGCGCCTTCGCCTCGAAGTACTCGGCGACTTTCCACAGACCGTTCGAGCCGCCGCGCGGCCGGTGGAACTGGGTCTGGTAGCGGATGTGCTCGTAAGCGGCGTCGCCGGACACTTCCTGCAGGATCAGCCGGACCGCCTCGGGACCGAGGACGGCTAGATCCTGCGCCGACAGCTCCGGGGGCGCAGCCGCCAGAAGCACGATGATCGGCAGCGCCGCGTATCCTGTGCCCCAACGTCCCATTCTCTTCCTCCACTTCGGTTGGCCAACGTCAAATCAGAGTGAGCGATCGGCCGGGCGACCTTCGCAACGCGAGCTCGATGCGTCGGCGTCATCACTCTACGAGAAGCTCCAACTGGACTTCGCCCTTGTTGTCGAGCTTCAGAAGCCGCTGTCGGAAGACGTATGTTCCTTCAGGCTCCTGCAGAGTACGAACCGTGCCGTAGACCCACAAGGAACCGGACGCCCCGTCGAGCGCGATCCGGGTCCGACTGTATTCCGGCAGCGGGTGAGTCAACATTTCCCTGCCCTCCAGCGAGAGCTTCACCAGCTCCACGTCCTCGCCCAAGCCTCTGATCAGCCAGACCCATCCACGATCGACGTCGACCGTGAAGGGACCGTCCGACCAGTAGTGATCGGGGTCGGCGAGCGCGAGCTCGGATACGATCGCGCCCGTGCTATCGACCTCGATCAGCGTGTCTCTATGCCGCAGGTACGCCCAAGCAGAGCGGTCACCTGAGCTCGGATGGATGGCCGTGACGAAATCGGGACTGCCGTCGGGATGCGGCAGCTCGATTTCGCGGACCTTCGTGCCTTGATCGTCACGCAGCTCGATTCGATTCTCGAACCCGACCCAACAGATCCCGCTCTCGTAGTCCCATGCCAGCGAGTACGCGCCGGAGTGGCGGTGCAACCACACTCGCCCAGCCGTTGTGTCCACCGATACCAGGACACCGTAGTACGGCGAGCGCGCCGGATCGAATAGCTCGATGTCCCCACCCTGATGAATGGCTGCGCGAAACTCCCGCCTGTCGGACTCTTCGGCTTTGTCGTACCGGAGAACCGACTGATGGACCGGATCGACGAACAGGACGGAGTCGACGAACGCGTCTCGCTTGCGGATCTCGCGACCGACTCGCTCGTAGACACCGAAGAATGACGCCGACAACCGTTCCATTACTTCGCCGTCATCGGAGACCCTGATCACCTCGGGCGTCCCACCGGGCAATCGCCCGAGTGCGTAAAGCTGACGGTCGGCCTGGTTGAAGACGATGGCCTCCACATCCACGCGCCGCGAAGGTGTTCGCGCCACCACGCTGTTACTGAGCACATCGCCTTCCCATGTCCGGGCGCTGACCCGATACCAGTACTCGGCTTCCGACGATACGCTTCGATCCGAATAGACGAGGGTGTCTTCGGCGGGTGGCAGCTCGGCGATCAGTGAGCCGGGCGCCGCCTCGGACGTCGAACGGTAGACGGCATAGCCGGTGACGTCCTCGCCCGGAAGCGCGGCCCAGCGGAGGTCGACCCGCGAATAGGCGATGACCTGGGCCGGCTGTAGCCGAAAGAACCTGGATGGCAGAGCGTCGAGCCGCCGTCTCAGTCGCTCGACATCCACGTGCCGCTCGAGCTCGTCCAGCATGAACCGGTAGAGCGCGCTCGCCCGGTCGTAGTCGAGATAGCGCGCCCACAGATCGGCGATCAGCGGATAAGCTCGCGCCTGCAGCTCTGGCGGCAAGGAACCGGCGATGGTGTCGTACTCGGCGAGCAGTGTTTGGGCCCGCTGGGGATCGTACTGATCGGTGGGTGCGTTGAGGTCGGCGATGTCGCTGAGATGGGCGCGGAACGCCTCGTTGGCACGGTCAACGGCCGCGCCGGCGAATTCGGAATTTGGGAAGCGCCGCAGAAAGTCGCTCACCGGCGAGAAGCCGACTCGGACGTAGCACTCGACGAACCCTTCGCACTCGCCGCCCTTTGAGAGGAGGGTCAGCTCGTACGCGGCATCGTCGGCCAGGTCGCTCTCGGGGAAGCGACGTATGAGTTCCTCGAAGTGCTCGCCGTTGTAGAGGTAGTTGGCGTCGACCTCATTGAACCAGTACTCGTCGGGCCGCTCTCGTGCGTATTCGACGGCTCGCCTCGCAGTGGGCCGTTCCGACCACTGGTACATCCATCCTTCGTAACGTCTCTTCAGCCGGCCCAACCGCAGCAGCAGCTCGGGCGTCGGCCCGCTCTGTCCGATCGCTGTCTCGAGCTCCGCCATCGCCGCCAGGATGCTGTCGGCCACGGTCTGCTGGCCCGGAGGCGTTGCGGGGGTCCGGTCGGCCGATGCGCCCTCAGGGAACGACAGGCCGATCGCGAACAGCGCCGCCACCGCCGGCGCCCGAACGGACGTCAGCATCGGGCGCTACCTGACGCCGACGATCCGCTCGATCAGCTCGGGATCGTCGGGCAGCAGGCCGGACGCCGGCAAGCGCGGCACGAGCTCGCGCCAAAGGGGCCACATGTCGAACGACCTCTTGAAGAGCGGCAACGACTCGTCGACCCGGCCGGCCGCCGCCAGGGTCGCCGCGTGCCAGAAGACCATCTCGTGGTTGTCGGGCGCCAGCGCTTCCGCTCTGCTGTACGCCTCGACCGCCAGCTCCACCTCGCCTTGGGTCATGTACTCGTCGCCCTCGTTCATGTAGCCGTAAGCACGAGCCACGGTGAGCAGGCGCCGCATCTCGTCCAGCGGCGCGGGATGGTCCTCGATCCGCAGATCGAACAGCCGACCGCCCCAGGCGGGCAGGCTCGCGTCGTCGGTTACGACCAGCAGCGCCGCCGACTGCCGGCCGCGGATGTCACCGCCCTCCGCCTGCGCCGCCTCCATCGCCGAGACCATCTTCTCGGCCAGGTCGCCTTCCGCCGACTCGAAGGCCCGCGCCATCGCGTCGCAGACGGTGGAGCGGAGCATCAGGTTGGCCTGCACCGAATAGCCATCGCCTTTACGATGACAGTGCTCGATGATGGCGTGCTCGCCGGTGTGGGCCGCCACGTTCCCGCCCGCGTCGATCATCGCCACCTGGCGCACATCGGTGTGGTCATCGGCGGCCAGCAGCGCCGCCAGTGCTTGCTCGGCGCTCTTGCCGGCCGCCATGAGCTCCAGCCCCAGCGGCCCGTAGGACACCTCGGCGAACGACTGGGTGGCGACGGCGCCGACGCCGGGCGCGGCCCACGAGACTATCGAGCCCACTGAAAACCAGTGGGACTGGACGGCCACGCCCAGCTGGCCGCTGGTCGAGTCGCGGGCGACGATCGAGTAGGTATGGACGGGCCGCAGCGGCCGCTCGGCCTCCTGCCCTTGTAAGGCCGTGGCAGTGGCCAAGATGCAGGCCTGGAGCAGAACAGCGCTCACCTGGCGGACCTTCATACACCCTCCTCAACGTGAGATCGGCAGTTTGGCAGAGAGGTCATTATAGGACAAAGCGACGGGAACCGGTATCGCCGGCCGGTGTATGTCCAAGACCCGTCACTCCGCTGGTTCCCCGCCAGCCCGCAGTCGATCGCAGTGCCCGCCGACGCTCGCCCGCGCTACCACTGGACGGAGAAGTACGCGCATGAAGCGATTAGTCCCGGCGCTCATTCTCGTAGCCGCCGCGCTCGCCGGTTGCACGAGCGGGACGAACGACCCGCTCGGCCTGTTCGGCGCGGCCGACGACCTCAGCGGTCGCTGGCTGGGCGTGGCGCCTGACGGCGCGCTGTTCTGGGACGACACTACGGACCCCAACTGTAGCTACGAAGCCGACATGGAGCTCGTGCTCGTGCAGGCCGGCGACAGCCTGAGCGGCAGCCTCGCTCTGACGATCCGCGACTATCTCGGCCCGATGACGGAGCCTTCCGTACCGTGCACCGCCGTGGGGACGGTGACGATCCAGGACCTGACCGGTACCCGTACCGCCACCCAAGCGACGTTCAGGCTGGCGGACGGCGTGACGACCTTCACGGCGGTGTGCGACGGCGACCGAATGTCCGGCGAGCTCGAGGTGGAGGCCGCCCCCGGGGCGCGAGGCACCTGGCGGGTTAGGAAGTGGTGATTGGGGAAGACCGGAGTCTATTGGGGTTTCTGGGATGTCGATCAGGGGACCCTTCAACTTCTTGGCGTGGGCGAGGTGGAAGCCGATGCCCGCCGGGACGAGGAGATCGTGGAGCCACGGCCGGAACTGACAGGTCTCGACCACGGCCTCCAGTCGCTTTCATAAGGTCAGGGGAGGTGGGCCCGCATCGACATTCGAGAATTCCCAATAGACCTCTGAACTGACACCTCCAGATTCGTAATTCCCGAGAACTTTTGGGTGCGTCTCCGGGTAGAGTTGTCGGACAAACGATAACGACTACCAACAGGCAGGACGCCGATGAGTACGGATATCCTGGGCCGCGCCCTGGCGTGGCGCGGTGCCGGCCAGAGCGCCGACCAGCCGGGCTCGGAGCCCGAAGGCGCGCCGATCCTCGACGCCTACAGCCAGGCGGTGATCGAGGTCGCCGAGCGGCTGCGGCCGGCGGTGGTGAACGTCTCGGTCTGGGGCCGGCGGCAAAGCCCCTGGGAGGACCCGCCCAGCGGCAACGGCTCGGGCATCGTGATCGCGCCCGACGGTCTCGTGGTGACGAACTACCACGTGGTCGAGAACACGCGGAAGGTCGAGCTGACGCTCGCCGACGGCGAGGAAGCGGAGGCCGAGGTCTTGGGTCTCGACGCGGCCAGCGACCTGGCCGTGCTGCGCGCCAACGCCGATGGTCTCTCGGCGGTCGAGTTCGGCGATGCGGACGAGCTGCGCGTAGGCCAGGTGGTCGTGGCGATCGGCAGTCCCTACGGCTTCCACTCGACGGTCACTGCCGGGGTCGTCTCGGCGTTGGGCCGCTCGATGCGCTCGGCGGCCGGCCGCTTGATCGACAACGTGATCCAGACGGACGCCGCAATCAATCCGGGCAACAGCGGTGGGCCGCTGGTGACGAGCCACGCCCGGGTCGTCGGGATGAACACGGCGGCGATCGGGCGCGGCGCCGGCATCGGGTTCGCGATCCCGGTGAACGAAGCGACGCGGCGCATCATCTCGGCGCTGATCACCTACGGGATCTACCGGCGCGCCTACCTCGGCATCGCGGGCCGTGAGCGGCCGCTGTACGCCCGCGAGGCGCGTCGCCTCAAACGCGAGCAGCGGATGGGCGTCGAGATCGCCGAGGCTGAGCCGACAGGCCCGGCAGCGGCGGCGGGGATGCGCGCCGGCGACGTCATCGTCGGGCTGGACGGCGAACCGGTGACGGGCATGGCGGCGTTGCAGAAGGTGCTTTCTCCCGAGCGGATCGATAAGTTCGTGGTACTCGAGTTGGTCCGACGAGACCAGAGACAGGAAC
>JASFTI010000177.1:0-7283 GCA_050053635.1 Gemmatimonadales bacterium | reverse complement strand
GAGCAAGTACCAGTACGACGGCGGTATCAAGGAGTTTGTGAAGTACCTGCGTGGCAACAGGAAGGCGCTATTCGCCGAGATCATCTACATGGAGGCGAAGCGTCCCGAGTGCGAGATCGAGCTCGCCGTCCAATACAACGACGGGTACAGAGAGGATACCTTCACTTTCGTCAACAACATCAATACGCACGAAGGCGGGACCCACCTGACTGGCTTCAAGGCGGCGCTCACCCGGACGCTCAACGATTACGCGCGCCGCAACGGCATGCTCAAGAAGGCGAACTACTCGTTGACCGGTGAAGACGTGCGGGAAGGTCTGACGGCGATCCTTTCGGTCCGCGTCATGGACCCGCAGTTCGAGGGGCAGACGAAGACGAAGCTGGGCAACAGCGAGGTGCGCGGTGCCGTCGAGTCGGTCGTTAACGAGGGGCTATCGAACTTCCTCGCCGAGAGTCCGACGGCGGCCCGGCGCATGATCGAGAAGTGCATGCAGGCGGCGCGAGCCCGCGAGGCGGCGCGCCAGGCCCGTGACCTGACTAGGCGCAAGTCGGCGCTCGAGGGCTCGATCTTGCCCGGCAAGCTCGCCGATTGCTCGATCGGCGATCCCAGCGTCAGCGAGCTCTACCTGGTCGAGGGCGACTCGGCGGGTGGCTCGGCGAAGCAGGGACGCGACCGGAACTTCCAGGCCATCCTGCCGCTACGCGGCAAGATACTGAACGTCGAGAAAGCGCGACTGGACAAAGTTCTGACGAACGAAGAGATCCGCACGATCATCACGGCGGTGGGCACGGGGATCGGCGAAGACGAATTCAACCTGGAGAATGCGCGTTACCACCGAGTGATCATAATGACCGACGCGGATGTTGACGGCGCCCACATCCGTACGCTCTTGCTCACCTTCTTCTTCCGCCACATGCGGCAACTCATCGAGGCGGGCTACGTCTACATTGCACAACCGCCGCTCTACCGGATCCGGCGCGGCAGGGAAGAGCACTACGCCTACTCGGATGACGAGCGCGACAAGATCATGAAGCGCATCGATAAGGACGGCAAGAGCAAGGCCGACGTGCAGCGCTACAAGGGGCTCGGCGAAATGAACCCCGAGCAGTTGTGGAGGACGACGATGGACCCGGAGCGACGTACGATCCTGCGGGTGACAATGGACGATGCGGTCGAAGCCGACCGGCTGTTCAGCCTGCTGATGGGCGATGAGGTCGAACCGCGCCGCGCCTTCATCGAGCAGAACGCCAGGTACGTGAAGAACCTGGACGTCTGACCGCCAGGAGAGACGGTTGGCCAGACGTTTCTTTCGCCGCTGGACGATTAAACGCCTATTACTGGCCTTGGTCGTCGTCTACCTGGCGGGTGGGTACGTTCTTCCGCGGATCCGCTGGGTACCCGCTGAACCTGCGATAGAAGTCGATGCGTTCGGAATCCCGGCGCTCGCGCCGGCGGGCGTCCGGGCCGCTGGCGTGCTCGGCGTCCACACACAGCGTTCCCACGATGCCGTGGGCAGCGAGTCGGAGGTCGTACGGGCGGCCCGCGAGGCGGGTCTCGATTTTGTCATCATAACCGATCACCGGTCGAGTGAGGCTCCGCAGGAGCTCTGGCAGGTCCAGGCTCGCTACGAAGAGGGGATCTTGCTGGTGCGAGGGCAGGAGATATCGCTGGGTCGCGATATCGGTCGGGTCCTCGCTTTTGGGATCGATACGGCGGTAACCCATTGGGAGGGTAGTCCGGACGATCTGGGCCGGCTGCTGGAGGCCGATGCGGCCACAGCCATCGTCGCTCACTCCCGCAGCCCGCGGACGCGGGACAGCTGGCGTCCACGCGCGACGCCGGGGATCGCTGGCTGGGAGGTTTTTGACTTGGCCGACGTGGGCCGGGTCCGGCTCAAGGACGCTTGGGTCGTCTATCACCTGCTGGCCTTGGTAGTGAGCGCACCGGTTGGCCGGATGCACGAGAGCTTGCTTCGCCTCCATCGCAACGGCTTCGACCAGCCCGCCGTGGCTGCTTTCGATTCCCTTTACCCCTGGACTCGCTCTACGGCATTGGGCGCCCTCGACGCCCATCCCAAGACACGCGTCGCAGGTCGACTGGTGCCCGGCTACGGGCCGTTCTTCAAGAGCGTCGTGAACCACATCGAGTTGCCGGACGCACTACCGCGTGACGCCGGTGCGGCGATGGACGCGCTGGCGGCCGGCTTGAGTGCGGGTGGCGCATTCATCTCGTTCGGGAACACGCAACTGGCACGCAACTTCTCATTGCAGCTCGTGGTGCCGGGTCGCGGTGCACTGGGAATCGGTCGGGCGGCCGCTTGGGAAGAGGGACAGTTTCTGCGGGCGGGGTTTTGGGGTGGCCCGAGGGATAGGCTGATCTACCGTGTCGTGCGCGACGGTGAGCATGGCGGGTGGGTGTCGGGTGCCGAACTGGCCTGGCCACTGGAGGAGCCCGGCGTCTATCGTGTAGAGGTCTACCGGTACACGCTGCGTGTCGGCCCGCTAACCTGGAACCTGCGTCCCTGGATATTCGCGAACCCGAACTGGGTCGTGCGGAGGGATGAGTAAGCGAGCTCAGTCGCCGGTGTGGTCCGGGTCCGGACTTTCCTCTCCCAGCTCCATCTCTTTGCCGGCGTACTCGCGTAGCTGCTGAATCTGCTCGGAACTTCCCATCACGATCATCACGTCGCCGGCCTCCAGCCGCGTCTCCGGTCCGGGATTGTAGATCGGTGGCCCCATTCCCCGGGCCCGCTGCAGCGAGAGGACGATGAGCCCTGTGCGTTGTGGGATCCTGAGCTCGGCCAGCGATTGACCGACGAAGTGCGAGCCCCTCGGTATGGCCGCCTGCTCCAGCCGCAGCTCGATGCCGGCGCCACTGATTGCACACTCCAGGAAGTCTACGACGTGAGGTCGGAGCAGCGAAAAGGCCATGCGGACCCCGCCCGTCACGTTGGGCGAGACGGCGCGCACCGCGCCCACGCGCCTGAGCTTCTCGAGCGATTCCTCGCTGTACGCCCTGGCCACCATCGTGAGCTCGGGGTTCAGGTGCCTCGCTGTCATGCAGACCAGGATGTTGTCGGCGTCGTCGGCCAGGCAGGCGGCCAGCCCCCTCGCCTTGTGGATTTGTGCGCCCTCCAGCGTCTTCTCCAGCGTCGCATTCCCCTCGATGACCAAAAGACCGGGCTGAGTGTCCCGGACCTTAGCGATACGAGCCGGGTCCTGCTCGATGACGACGAACGGGTGCTTGGCCTCCAGCATCTCCGCCACCACGACCCGGCCCATGCGGCCGACGCCGCACACGATGTGGTGATCCGATAGTGCCTCGATACTGCGCATTCTGCGACGCCTCCTCAGCACTCCTCCCAGGTCGAGCTCGACAATCAATGCTGTCGTCAACGCCCACCAGATGCCGAGCCCCGTGATCCCCAGGAAAATGAGTGCCATCGTAAAAGTCCGCCCCGCCGGCGACAGCGGGTAGAGCTCCATGAAACCCACCGAAGTCACCGTCGTCACCGCCATGTAGAGCGCGTCGACCCAACGCCAACCCTCGATGATCGTGTAGCCCAGCGAGCCGACTAGAAAGACGATGATGAAGTACAATCCAGCGAGGGCGAAACGTCGCCAGAATGGGCGCAGAGCCTCGGCGAGCGTGATCGGCGGCTGTTCCAGGGCGGTGCCGCTCCAGCCGCCGGGACGCTGGCCCGTGTGCGGTGCTGGATGGGTCATCCGTTGCTGACCCCCCTCGCGTGGCAGCTTGCAGGCCGCCAGCGCTTACATTTTGCCCGTTGCAGCTGTCTTTTCCTATGCAAATGCGACTGGGGCCACGGCTCATGTGCTGCGTGAGCCTGACGGGATATATGGCGATGACGGTTAGGGTTACGAACGCCACGGGGCCCGATCTGCCGCATTCTAGCTGGGCCGGCCGGCCTTTGCAATCGTCCGGAGGCGAGGAACATGTACCCCGCAGTGGCGTTCTACATGTGTAGATCTGTCAGAGTCACACGCGATGGAGGCACATAGCCCGGGAAGGTTGCGGCGCGCGGCAGGTCGCGCTGCGACGACCCGGCACCTATTTTCCGATTGTCAGCGGTTCCACTTCCACCGCGATCGAGCGCGGTATGGAGGCACCAATGAGGGCGAGTGGCATGCGCCTGAGCGCTGTGGGGTTATTCGTGGCGCTGATCCTGGGTCTAGGGCCCTGGTCGGCGACGGCGAGCGCGCAGTATTTCGGGCGCAATAAGGTTCAGTACGAGAGCTTCGACTTCAAAGTACTGAAGACCGAGCACTTCGATATTCACTACTATCCGGAGGCGCGCGAGGCCGTCGAACAGGCCGGTCGCATGGCCGAGCGCTGGTACGCGCGGCTCTCCCGGATATTCAACCATGAGCTGAGCGGTCGGCAGACCGTCATCCTCTACGCCGATCACCCCGACTTCGAGCAGACGACTGCCTTGACGGGTTCGATCGATGAGGCGACGGGTGGTGTAACCGAGGCGTTCAAGCGGCGCGTCGTGCTGCCGATGGCCGGTTCGCTGGCCGAGACGGATCACGTGCTCGGGCACGAGTTGGTACACGCCTTCCAGTTCGACATCACGTCGGGCGCGGGCGCCGCGGCCGGGGGAGGTTTCCCGTCGGCGCTCGCGATGCCGCTCTGGTTCATCGAGGGCATGGCGGAGTACCTGTCGCTGGGGCCGGTCTACCCGCATACCGCGATGTGGATGGCGGATGCGGCACGACGAGAGAAGCTGCCGTCGTTCAGGGAGCTCGCCAACCCGAGGTACTTCCCGTACCGTTACGGCCACGCGCTCTGGGCCTACGTGGGCGGCCGCTGGGGCGATCCGGCGATCGGTGAGATCCTCAAGGCGGCGTCGGTCTCAGGCAACGTGGGACAGGCCATCGCCGTCGTTCTCGAGATCAGTCCGAACGATCTGATCGCCGATTGGCAAGCGTCGATCACGAGTGCCTACGGTGAATTGGTACAAAATACAGCGGGTCCGGAGACGTACGCCCGGGTTCTGATTTCTCCTGAGAGCGGGAGCGGCTATCTCAATATTGGTCCGGCGCTGAGCCCTGACGGCTCGCAGGTCGTCTTCCTATCGGAGAAGGACCGTTTCTCAATCGAGATGTTCCGTGCCGACGTCGAGACGGGTGAGATCGAGAAGAAGATCCTCAAGACCGCGCTCGACCCGCACTACGAGAGCTTGCAGTTCATTAACTCGGCCGGCGATTGGCATCCGAACGGCCGCGACTTCGTTTTCGCGGGGGTCAGCAAGGGGAAGCCGATCATCACGGTGATCGACGCGCAACGCGGAGGAAGAAAGGCCGAATACAAGATCCGAAACGCAGGCGAGATCTTCAATCCCTCCTGGTCGCCCGACGGTAGATACATCGTATATGCGGCGTCGGTCGGTGGCTTGATGGACCTGTTCATCCTGGATACCGAGACCGAGGACGTGCGACGGCTGACGCGCGACGCCTACGCCGACCTGCAACCGACCTGGTCGCCGGACGGGGGCCGAATCGCCTTCGTCACCGACCGCTTCACGACCGACCTGGCCAGCTTGGACTGGGGCAACTACCGGCTGGCGATCCTGGAGGTCGAGACGGGTGAGATAGTGCCGGTCCCCGACTTCGCCGAGGGGAAGAACATCAATCCGCAGTGGACAGCGGATGGCGCCAGCCTCTACTTCCTCTCCGACCAGAGCGGAATCACGAACGTCTACCGCATCAGTCTCGCCGACGGCCAGATTCGTCAGGTCACCAACATGACGACCGGGGTGAGTGGCATAACCGCGCTCAGCCCCGCGATGTCGATATCCTCAGGATCCAACATGATGGTGTTCAGCGCCTACGAGGGTGACCGCTACACGCTGTACGCCATCGACGACGAGACCGTCCTCGCAGGCGGAACGTTGAAGCCACCGCTGGCCGAGGTGAGCCCGGCGGTGCTGCCGCCGGCGGACCGCCCGGTCGGTGATGTGATGGCGCTGGTCGACAACGCATACCTGGGCCTCCCGCCAACGTCTGACGAATTCGAGGTGACCAATTACAGGGCCGGCCTCTCGCTGGACTACATCGCACCACCCACCGTGGCCGTAGGCGCCAACCGTTTCGGGACATTCGTCGGCGGCGGTACCGCCCTGTTCTGGAGTGACATTCTGGGCGAGCACAATCTGGCCACCCTGTTACAGGTAAGCGGCGGCTTCTCCGATATCGCCGCGCTGGTCGGCTACACGAACCAAAAATCGCGCTGGAACTGGGGCGTCCTCGGTGCTCAGTACCCGATATCATACTTCGCCTATTTCTTGGCGGTTGAGGACACCGCCGGGACCCTGTTCAGCGAGAACAGAGTTCGCCTGCGGCAGATCAGCCGCGAGCTCGCGACGTCCTTGTCCTATCCGCTGAACCGCGTGCAGCGGATCGAGTTCGGCGCTCGCTACCAGAACATCATTTACGACTACGAGATCGAAAAGACCTTGTTCACACAGAGCGGCGCAGTGATCGGCGAGGACAAGATCGACTTACCCAAGTGCTCGGAGCCAGCGGTGGACCCGTCGCGGGAGATTTGTGAACCCGACGCAATTAACATCGGATCGGCCAGCGCGGCGCTGGTCTACGACAATACTTTCTTCGGCTACACTGGCCCGGTCCTCGGACAGCGCTACCGCCTCGAGGTGGAGCCGGTCGTGGGAACAATCGACTACGTCGGCGCCCTGGTGGATTTTCGCAAGTACATCATGCCGTTCTCGCCGTACACGCTAGCGGGCCGCGTCATGCACTTCGGCCGCTACGGCAGCGGTGGCGAGGATAATAGGCTCAACCCGCTGTTCATCGGCTACCAGCAGCTGATTAGAGGGTACGAGAATACGTCCTTCAGCATCGAAGAATGTAACGATCCCGTCGAGGACAACTCGTTCGTTGGCGAATCCAGCTGCCCGGTCTTTGACCAGCTGCTGGGCAGCCGCATACTCATCGCGAACTTCGAGTTGCGCGCTCCGTTCCCGCAGGCGCTCGGGATCCGCGCTCCGACCTTCCTGCCGATCACGCTCGCTGCCTTCTTCGACGCGGGTGTGGCATGGTGGAGCCAGGATACAGCACTGCGGTTCAGCGGCAACAAGGATCCGTGGAACCTGGTGACGAGCTACGGGGTGGGTGCACGGATCAACCTGTTCGGACTGATGCTGATGGAGATCGACTTCGTCCATCCCAACAACCGGCCGCGGAAGGACTGGATCTGGCAAGTCGGCTTCTCGCCGGGCTTCTAAGCGCCCGCCTGGCAGCTCA
>JASFTI010000176.1:0-7299 GCA_050053635.1 Gemmatimonadales bacterium | reverse complement strand
GGAGTACCGAGATCTCATACAAAACAAGCAGCGGCACCATCATCATCAGCATCGTGCCGACATCGGCCGGTGTCAGAAGCGCCGAGAGCGCTGAAACGCCGACGATCGCATGGCGCCGGAACTTCCTCAAGCTGCCGGCGTCGATCAAGCCCAGCATCGACAACATCAAGGCGACGAGCGGCAGTTCAAATATGATGCCGAACGCCAGGATCAGCCTCGTAGCGAAGCGCAAGTACTCGCCGATCGTGATGATCGGAGCCAGCGCTTGCGTCTGGAAGTTGAGCAGGAACTGCAGGGCAAGGGGGAGGACCAGGAAGTAGGCCATCGCAACACCCAGCAGGAATAGCAGGAACCCCCCGATGACCGCCGGTACTACAGCCTTTTTCTCGTGCTCGAACAGCGCCGGTGCGAGAAAGCCCCAAATGTGATACACGAGGATCGGAACCGACAGGATGATGCCCACCACGAATGACAGCTTCAGCGTGACCGTCATCGGTTCTGTGGGGCTAGTGTAGAGGAGCATTCCCTCGGGCACCAGCGGCACGATGGGCCGCTTGAGCAGGCCGATGACGTCGAGTTCGGTGACGATGAAGAAGCCCGCGACGGAGAGCGTTAGCACGGTCAAGCCCATCCAGATGAGACGCGAGCGCAACTCATCGAGATGCTCCAGGAACGGCATTTCGCCCGAGCCCTTTGCCCGCTTCACTTCTTCCTGTCCTTGCTCTTGGGCGGCTTGGTCGACTGTTCCTCCGCCAGCACCGATTCGAGGAAGTCGAGCTGCGCGGCGTCATAGCCCTCGCGCTCGGCCAGCTCACGGATCGTCTCCAGGTACTCTTCGGGGTCCTGGAAGTTCGTGTACACGGAGGCGAAGCGCACGAAAGCCACCTGGTCGAGGTCACGCAGGTGCTGCATTACGAGCTCACCGATCTGCCAGCTTTCCACTTCACCGGACTCGCTGCGCTCGAGGCTCTCCTCAATCGTATCGGCGATAGCCTCGATCTGGCGGAGCGTGACGGGCCGTTTGGTGCAGGCCACCTGGATACCGCGTATCAGCTTGCTGCGATCGAAGGGTTCGAAGCTGCCGTCGCGTTTCTTGACCGCCAGCGGTCGTTCTTCGACGATCTCGTAGGTGGTGAAGCGCGTGCCGCATTGGTAACACTCGCGGCGGCGACGCACGGCGCGGCCCTCGCGACTGGTGCGCGAGTCTACGACTCGGTTCTTCGTGTGACCGCAGTATGGACAACGCATTTGGGAAGGGACGGTCGGCCCGGCAGCCTGCCGAGTTCGCCACTAGCGGCAGCTCAGTCGCTCCGCTTGGTCGCGGGCCAGCCGGGACTCATCGCTCCTTGGATAACCAGCCATCACACGTTGGAAATACTCACAAGCCGTGTCTTTGTTTCCCTGGTCGACCTGAAGGAGTCCCGCCTTGTAGAGTGCCGTCGGCGCCGCACTCGAGTTGGGGTACAGCTCAACCACGCGGTTGTATTCACGAATCGCCCGCCCGGCATCGCCCTCTTCCCGGTAGGTCTCCGCAAGGTAGTATTGTGCGTCGGGGGCCAACTCGTCCGCGGGGTACTCGACCAGGAATTCCTGGAACCCGGTGCGCGCGGTCTCGTAGGCTCCACGACGGAATTGATCTATCGCCGCCGAGTAGAGGGAGCGGGGTTCACCGCCCGCTCCCCGCTCGAGCCCGGGGGCCGCTTCGCCGACGCTATCGGGCTCGGCAAACTCCTGGGCCACAGCCTGCCGATCCAGCTGGCGTTGCTCCATACGATCTCGCAGGCCGCTGAGGACGATCTGGCTCTGGCCCAGCAGTTCCTGGATCTCGACCAGCTGGCGTTCCATATCATCCAACTGTCGCAGGACATCGCCGCGCACTGTGACGACCAGGGCCTGCTGATTCTCGAGCGCAACGGAGACGGAGCTTTCCAGCTCTTCGACGCCAGCGGCGAGAGTATCCTGGCGAGCGCGGACGCTGGCCAGGTCCTCGCGAATCCTGTCGACGTCCTTCTTCGAGGCACAGGCAGCGACGGCGCCCGTCGCCGCGAGTGTGAGGAGCGTTTTTGCGGCGGCCTTCATAGTTACCGCTCGTTCTTTAGTTACCGAGTTGGCCGTGGTCCGTGACTCTGAACTCTGCGCGACGGTTCTGGGCCCAGGCATCTTCGTTCGATGCACGCACTGCCGGCCGCTCTTCGCCGTAGCTGATGGTCGCGAAACGGCCGACATCGATGCCGTAACTCACGAGATAGCGGCGAACCGCCTCGGCGCGACGCTGGCCGAGCGCCAGGTTGTACTCGTTGGAGCCACGCTCGTCGCAGTGGCCCTCGATGCGCAGGCTGACGCCAGGGTACTCGCGGAGGACGGTGACCTTGCGCTGCAGGACCTCCGCCGCGTCGGGACGGATATCGGACTTGTCGAAGTCGAAATGGACGCGCTCGGCGACGACTGCCAATACACGGTTGCGTTCGGCCTCGGCGCGGCGTCGTTCCTCCTCCTCGCGCCGACGTCGCTCTTCCGCCTCGCGAGCGGCCCGTTCCGCCGCCTCGTCCACGGTCGGCTCTTCGACCTGGGGCTCGGGCTCCGGCTCGGGCTCTGGGGGGGGATTACCACCACAAGCCACCAGCACAGCCGCCAGCACCAGGGTTGCCAACCAACCCGCCGACTTCTTCCAGCTGCTAGCCATAATGCCACTCCCTAGTGGTTATTGCTCTCGGAGCCAACAGCCGCTCCGCTTGTGAGGTGAGAGGCTGAATTTAAGAGCCCGGACCAGTCAGGCAAGCGGGCCCCGGCAGCGGCCGCTACCCTGCGGATACGGCCGCTGACCACGTCCAGCACCCAGAGGCCGGTGGTTCCGTCGCGGGTCGAGGCGAAGACGATGTGCCTGCCGTCCGGCGCCCAACTCGGGTCCTCGTTACGCCCCTGTTGCGTGAGCTGTCGCAACCCGCGGCCATCGGGTGCGACGGTAAATATCTGTGGCGTGCCGCCGACCCAGCCGTGGAATGCGATCCTGTCGCCGGTGGGCGACCAGTCGGGGCCGGCGTTGTGGACGCTACGGTCGTAGATGTAGGGTGTGATCAACTCTGCCGAGCCATTATCCATGTCTTGGACGAATATGTGGAGCTGGCCAAGCCTGTCGGAGTTGAAGGCGAAGCGGCTACCGTCGGGCGCGAAGGTGGGCGACAGCGAGTTCGCGTAACGGGCGAAGGTCGCGCGCACCGGGCAGCAGCTTCTGACCAAGTCGTATGTGTAGACTTCGGTCCGCCCGTCGATCGTAGCGGCGAACCCGAGGTGCGTGCCATCGGGCATATAGCTCGGAGTCAGGTCCATCCCGGGCAGATCGACCCTCACGGTCGACCGTTCGTTAGCCAGGTCGATCTCGTAGATCGCCGGATCGCCGTCCTGGTATGACATGTATGCGATCCGATCACCGGCGGGCGACCAAGCGGGAGACAGCGCGATCGAGCTGTCACGCGACACACTACGTATGCCGTAGCCGTCACTATCGACGACGTAGATCTCCGATCCGCCCGGTCCATCGGCTACAAAAGCGATGCGCGTCCCGGCGATTCCCGAGCTGCTCGTCGCCCAGCCGAGCACCTCGTCGGCAGCGGCGTGGAGCGCGTAGCGGAACTGCGGGTGCCGGAGCGGCGGCAGCTCGAAGGCGCGTACCTCCTGGAGCAGCCTGTAGACGACGTCGTGCAGCGACAGTCTCAACACCGGCTCGTCCGGCGTGCCTTCGACGGCGCCAACCACGAGCCAGACGGCGCCCAGCTCGTCCCAGAGCCCGTAGTTCACCGGTCCCTCTACGGGGACGTCTTCGGCGACCGGCATTACCTGGAGTCGATCGCTGTAGTCTAGGTCGCGCAGTATCATGCGGCGCGCCGTGTCGGCGAGCTCGCGCATGTCTTCGGGCGCGGGCATCAACGGCATGACCACGCTCGGTCGGTAGGATGGCTGATAGACGATGCCCAGCCGGACGTCGGTGGGGATGCTGTCACGGACCGGGACCTGCGCAGTCGCGATCGTCGGAATCAGCGAGAGCACGGCCACCGCGGCCGAGGTTGCTTTAGCGGGTTTATGGCTCGAGCGCTTCATGGCATCGCAGTCAACTGGGGCGGCCGCTTACCGGGCCCCATCTACTAGTATCGGCTCGGGTCGAAGAAGAACGAGACCCGCAGCTGGTCGGCCGGATAGCCCTCGGGCAACGCCCCGAAAACGCCGCGGCGAGCGGCCGCCTCGATAGCGCCGCGCGCCTCGAGATCGAAGGCGGGGTTACCCGACCTCCGTACCCAGGCGATATCGCTGACCGACCCATCTCTCAAGATCGTAAAAGCGAGCTCCGCCCGCAGCTGCGGGTTGCCGGTCGGTGGCCTCCAGTGTCGCCTTATCTGCAAGATAATGTTCGCGTAGTACTCCGGATACTCAGACGGTGCCCCTTCGAGGCGTACCGGTACGTCGACGCCCTCCGGGGACTGCTCCGGTGGAGCCGCTGGGCGCTCCTCGACCAGCGGCTCCGGTTCCGCTTGCTCGGCCGTCTCCTCCGCTTCGGCCTCGCGGGGCGCCGGAACCTGTTGTGGCTCGGCCTGCGGCTCGGGCTGCCTGTCCAGCGGTCGTGCCTCGGGCTCCTGCCTGGGAGCAGAGCGCTGCGGCTCGGGTACGGGGACGGCACGGACCGGGGCGGCGCGGGGCGCTGAAACGAGCTCTACTTGGTAGACCTGAGGCGGGTCGGGCAGGTCGATGCGATGGGCGCCCCAGACCATGACGACCAGAGCGACGGCGTGGATGCTCATCGAGCCCACCACCGCACTGGGCGGCAACCCCTCGCCGGCGCCGCGCGTCTCGGCGCGCAGGATCAGCCGGGCCATCGAGTCAGCGCCTCCTCTGTGCCTCGAGCTCCGCCACGAGCCCCACTGCGGTGATGTCGGCGGCCTTGAGCGCGGCGATCACCTTGAGCACTACGCCGAAACTGGCCCGCTCATCACCCCGCACGTAGACCGGTGGACTGCCCCTCTGCGTCCACACATCTCGGATCACCGCCTTGAACTCGTCGAGTGAGACCGTGGCATCTCCGATGTAGATGACGCCCTCGTGGTCGACGGTAACGACGATCGCTTCGCTCGCCGGCAGCGGCGCGACCTCCGCCTGTGGCAGCTGCACCTCGACGCCGCCCTGCAGTATCGGTGCGGTGATCATGAATATCACCAGCAAGGTGAAGGCGACATCGACGAGGTTGATCAGGTTGATGTCCGCCGTGAGCGGCAGCGACCGTTCTTCGTAGAGCCCGCCGTAACGTGCCATCAGATCTTGCCCTCCCGGGCCAGCGCGCCGATGAACTCATGGGCAAAGCCCTGCAGCTCGCCGGCGAAGAGGCCGAGGCGACTGGCAAAGTGGTTGTAGCCGATCACCGCAGGGATCGCCACGGCGAGCCCCGTAACCGTCGTGATCAGCGCCTCGGCAATCCCGGGAGCGACGGCCGTGATATTCGCGGTTCCCATAGCCGAGATCCCGACGAAAGCGTCCATCACGCCCACGACCGTGCCCATCAGCCCGAGCAGCGGGCTTACTGTTGCTATGATCGCCAGCCAGGGTAGCCCGTGCGCCATCGCATCCCGCTCCCCCACCTGCTCCTTCTCCATCACCAACCTGAGCGTCTCGACCTGAGCGGCCGAGAGGCCGCCGGAACTCTCGCTGCGCGGACGGAGGCCGGTGAAAAAGTTCATCCCGTGCCTGAAGACGCGCAAATAGGGGGAATCGGGTAGTGTGATGACAGCCTTGTAGGCCTCGTCGAGGTGCTGGGCTTTGGCCACCTGGCTCAGAAACTCCTCTTCGAGTACGCGGATTCGGCGAAACTGGATCCACTTCCAGATGATCAGGATCCACGATGCCAACGAGAATGCGAGAAGCACAACGAGGATCACGCGGGTCGTGATCGTCGCTGTAGCGACCATGTCCCAAGCGTTACCCGGTAGGGGAGCCTGGGCCGCAAAGAACGTCGCGAACATGCTCATACGCTGTTCTCGGCGATCCACCGATAGGTGCGCCGCAAGCCATCGGATAGGTCCACCGCCGCCTCCCAGCCAAGTGCCCTCAATCTGTCGCCTGCCAGACTGTTGCGCTCCAGCTCGCCGGGCCGCGCCGGCGCCCGCTCGATGGCGACCTTCCGTCCGACGGCATCCATTAGCGCGGCGGCGAGCTCGTTAACGCTCGTCTCCTCGCCGGTGCCGACGTTGAAGGCGCGGTCGTCCAGGTTTGAGCCTTCGTCGAGCTCGGCGTCCGACACGATCATGTTGGCCTCTACCACGTCGCCAACGTATGTGTAGTCACGGGTCTGCTCGCCGCTACCGAAGACGGTGAGCGGCTCAGCGGCGAGCAAACGGTTACAGAATATGGCCACGACGCCGGCTTCGCCGTGGGGGTCCTGACGCGGCCCGTAGACATTCGAGTAGCGGAGCGCCACGTAGTCGAGCCCGTACAGCAGTCGGTAGCAGCGTAGGTAGTACTCGCCGACCAGCTTGCCGACCCCGTAGGGCGATTCCGGCTTCTTGGGTGCATTCTCCGGGATCGGGCGGCTGTCGGCGTCGCCGTAAACGACACCGCCCGATGAGATGAACACGACTCTGCGGCTCCGCCACTCGCGGGCCGCTTCCAAAAGGTTGAGGGTTCCCAAGACGTTTACGTCGGCATCGAAGCGGGGACGCTCGACCGAGAGGCGGACGTCGATCTGTGCCGCGTGATGGTTGATGAGCTCGAAGCCACCCTTGCGGTCGAACAGGTCGTGGAGCTCATCACTTCGCACGTCGAGCTCGACGAACTCGGCGCCATCCGGAATGTTCTCCCGCTTCCCCGACGAGAGGTTATCGACGACCGTTACGGCCCAACCGCGTGCCAGATAGGCCTCCGCAACGTGTGAACCGATGAAGCCGGCACCGCCGGTGACGAGAGCCGTCTTACTCGGAGCTGTTCTTCCCGATCTCATCCTCTTCCTCGATCCCGAACAGGTACCTGGCCGCTTCCAGAACGTCGTGCTCTTTTCCGTCCTCTGCCGCCGCGCGCATCCGTGCGGTCGGCTGGTGGAGGATTTTCTGCAACAGGTTTCGTGTCAGCCGCTCGACGCGTCGCTGGTCCGATTCCGAGAGGTGAGTTAGCTGGGCCAGCGCGCGATCGAGCTCCGATTGCCGCATGTCTTCAGCCCGCTCACGCAACTGTCGAATGAAGGGGACGGCCTGGAGGCCCGAGTACCAGCGCCAGAACTTGTCGACCTCGTTGTCAACGATCGCTTCGGCTCTAGGCACTTCGGCC
>JASFTI010000175.1:0-7305 GCA_050053635.1 Gemmatimonadales bacterium | reverse complement strand
GCCCTGGCGGGTGGATCCGCGAGAAGGTCTCCTTCGATGCCGCCTACGGCGGCGAGCGGGTCCTGGCCTATCTGTTTCTACCCGCCAATGCGGCTCCTCCCTACCAGACGGTCATCTACTTCCCGGGCGGCGCTTCCACCTGGATGTCATCGAGCCAGAACCTGGAGAGCTACTACGAGTTCCCCATGTTCCTCTCATACCTGGTGAGGAGCGGCCGGGCCGTTCTCTATCCCGTCTACAAGGGGACGTTCGAGCGCGGAAGTCAGGAGCTGAGTACCCTCTCCGATGGATCCGACACTTACGCTTACACCGAGTTCCTGATCCAGGTGATCAAGGATTTCCGGCGATGCGTCGACTACCTGGAGACCCGGCCGGAGATCGACAGCGGCAAGCTCGCCTACTACGGGATGAGTTGGGGAGCGTACCTGGGCCCGATCATCACGGCGGTGGAGGAACGGCTGAGCGCCAGCGTCCTCGTGGGCGGGGGCCTCACGGGGATCGGCAGACCCGAAGTCCGTGACTTCAACTACGTGACCCGGGTCAAGATGCCGACCCTCATGCTGAACGGCCGGTACGACGTCTTCTTCCCCCTCGAGACCTCTTCACGGCCTGCGTTCGAACTACTCGGAACGCCGGCGGAGGACAAACAGCTCCTCCTCTACGACACCGACCATGTCCCGCCGCGGACCGAGTACATCAAGGAGACCCTGGCCTGGCTGGACCGCTATCTCGGGCCGGTAGGGCGATGAAGCTGGTGCTCGCTCACTGAAGAAAGGGTGACGAAGATGGAGTTCTTGCAGCGCACGTATCTTGGAAACAGCGTGGAGACTTGGATCGCCGCTATCGCGGTGGCCATACTCACTTTGCTCGTCCTGAGATTCGTTCAAAGCGTGGCGGCCCGGCGTCTCGCGAGGCGCGCCGAGCGGACGCGGATCGGCCTGGACGACCTGGCCGCCGAGCTGGTGCGCAAGACTCGCTTCTTCTTCCCGCTGCTCGTCGCGCTCTACGGCGGCGCTCAGCCACTGGCTCTGCCGCCCACCGTGGACAGGGTGCTTCGGGCCGTGGTGGTGATCGCGTTGCTGCTGCAGGCGGCCGTCTGGGGTAACACGATCCTCTCGTTCTGGATAACCCGGTACATGCAGAAGCGGATGGAGGAGGATGCCGCGGCGGCGACGAGCGTCGGCGCGCTCCGCTTCGTCGGCAAGCTGGTTCTCTGGACGATCGTCGTGTTGCTCGCCTTGGACAACATAGGTGTGGATGTCACCGCCCTGGTGACCGGGCTGGGTATCGGCGGGTTGGCGGTGGCGCTGGCGCTGCAGAACGTATTGAGCGACCTGTTCGCCTCGCTGTCGATCGTGCTGGACAAGCCGTTCGTGATCGGCGACTTCGTGATCGTGGGCGAGTTCCTCGGGACGGTGGAGCACATTGGGCTGAAGACGACCCGGTTGCGCAGCCTTTCAGGCGAGCAATTGGTCTTCTCTAATTCGGACTTGCTGGGCAGTCGCATACGGAACTACAAGCAGATGGCGCAGCGGCGGATCGTCTTCTCGTTCGGAGTGGTCTATGAGACGCCGCACGAGCAGCTTGCGGTGATCCCGGGCATGGTGCGGGAGATCATCGAGGCTCAGGAGAACGCGCGCTTCGACCGAGCCCACTTCAAGGCTTATGGCGACTTCTCGCTGAACTTCGAGGTCGTCTACTACGTGTTGGTGCCCGATTACAACACATACATGGACATCCAGCAGGCGATAAACCTCGCGCTGTACCGACGGTTCGAGGAAGAGGCGATCGAGTTCGCGTACCCGACGCGAACCCTCTATGTGCGCGAGAATCAGGGCGGGGCCATCGGGTGAACCAGCTCTGGCGTCAGCCGAACGTGAGAGGAAGGGTACGGTGAAACGCTGGGCGGTAGCGGTCGCATTGGCAGGCGTGTCGCTGGCGGCGTGCAGCGATGCCGGTTGGCGCGCGCAGGTACCGGCGGATTGGCCGTTCGCGCTGGAGGCGGAGCCGGTCCGCGCAGACAGCGGCGTGGTGGTGTCCACCGATGCCTACGCCAGCCGGATCGGCGCGGAAGTCCTGCGATCGGGCGGGAACGCGGTGGATGCCGCCATCGCGACGTCCTTCGCCCTCGCGGTGGTCAATCCCGAGGCCGGCAACATCGGCGGCGGTGGATTCATGGTGATCCGCTTCGCCGACGGGCGGAGCGCCGCCCTCGACTACCGGGAACGGGCGCCGGCGGCGGCGCACCGGGACATGTACCTGGACGAGGACGGGGAGCTCAGCGAAGCTTCGGTTCTGGGACACCTGGCTGTCGGCGTACCCGGTAGCGTTGCCGGACTGTGGGAGGCGCATCGGGAGTATGGATCTCTGCCCTGGGCGGACCTGGTCGGCCCGGCCATCGGGCTGGCCGAGGGCTTCGAAGTCCGGAGCAGACAAGCCCACTCGCTGAGCCACTCGGCCGCGGCGCTCCGCGCCTTTCCTGCCACCGCCGCGCAGTTCCTTCCGAACGACTCGGCCCCGGCCCTGGGCGCCGTCTTCAGCCAACCCGATCTGGCGGCGACCCTCAGGCGCATCCGAGACGACGGGCGGGACGGCTTCTACCGGGGCCGGACCGCCGACCTCATCGTGGCGGAGATGGAGCGGGGCAGCGGCCTCATCACCCACGACGATCTTGCCCGGTACGAGCCGGCGTGGCGGGAGCCGATCGCGTTTTACTATCGCGAGCACACCGTGATTTCTATGGCGCCCGTCTCATCCGGCGGTGCAACGCTGGCCGCGATGGCGAAGATCCTCGAGGGCTACGACCTGTCGTCGCTGGACTGGCATCGCACGGGACACGTCCATCTGTTGGCCGAGGCGTGGAAGCGGGCCTACGCCGATCGGAACGCGTACCTGGCCGATCCCGACTTCGTGGAGATGCCGCTGGACCGCATGATCTCGGCCGAGTATGCGGCAGAGCGCCGGGCGACGATCGACCGCCACCGCGCCACCCCGTCCGCCCAGATTGGGCCGGGATTGGGAACGCCGGCGCGGGAGCGGAACACTACCCACATATCGGTGGTCGATGCCCAGGGCAACGCCGTGGCCCTCACCACCACCATCAACTCGTTCTACGGCAGCAAGGTGACCGTAGCGGGGGCGGGGTTCCTGCTCAACAACGAGATGGACGACTTCGCGGCCCAGCCCGGAAAGCCGAACCAGTTCGGCCTGGTACAGGGCGAGAACAACGCGATAGAGCCGGGGAAGCGCATGCTGAGCGCGATGACGCCGACCATCGTGTTACGGCCGGACAAGAGCCTCTTCTACGTCACCGGCTCGCCCGGGGGCGCCACCATCATCAGCAATGTGTTCCAGAACATCAGCAACGTGATCGACTACGGCATGAACGTGGTCGAGGCCGTGAATGCTCCGCGGCTGCACCACCAGCACCTGCCGGATCGGATCCAGTATGAGCCTGGTGCTCTTGCCCGGCGAACGATCGCCGCGCTCGAGGCCCTCGGCCACACTGTGGAAGAACGATTCAGTGCCACCGCCACGTATCCGTACATCGGCGACGTCCAGGCCATCATGGTGATGCCGGATGGGACGCTCGAGGCGTGGTCTGACCCGAGGCGCGGAGGGAGTGCAGTAGGCTACTAGCATACGCTAGCGCGTCGCGAATCCGCGGGTGAGGTCCATGCGATCAAATGGGCGGTCATCGGGGTATAAAATAAGTGGGTCGTAGAGTCTGAGGACGACCCATAGATGCGCCGGAGTTCCTGCTTGTCTTGGATCAGATGGCGGGGGAGAGAATAGTGATCGAGCAGCCCGCCGACACGGTCCATTCGAGCCAATCGAAAATCCCTCCCGTTCAGTCATCACTCCAGAGTACGGAACCGTCGAGAACGACGCGGCCCCGAGCCTGAAGCGGAAGCCTCTCGGGTGGAGGATCGGGACGCTCTCGATGCAATTGTCGAGCAGGCTGCAGCTCTCGGCGTCGAGAGCTGAGCGCGGCGGAGAGCGAGGAATGAACGATGGATAGGATGACGAGACTGATCAATGGGGGGTCTCTCGTGGTGTGCACGGTTGTTGCTTTTCTTACATCGCATCGCGTCGGTCAAGCGTTGCGACACGAAGATTGGCTTGCCGTGCCGCTGTATGGCGTGTTTCTGGTCGGCCTGGTGTGGTTGTGGTTCAGGCTGGAGAGACAGGTGAAGCAGGCCCAGCGCGACGATGTCCGGCCGTAACGCGGAACTGGCTCCTTCGGATGCTCGAAATGACGCGGAGGCTATCGCATGCCCGGGCGATACCTCCGGATTAGCTGGGCTTCGATAATCAGGTCGTCTTTCAGGCGGTCCGCGGCCAGCATGTGCATGCTGTGCTTGAGCTCGATGATCTCCTCTAGGCTGAGCCGGCGACGGTTGTGGACGAGCTCGACATCCAGCGCGTAGATCTCATCCAGGTCGGGGTAGTTGTTTGTGGTGGCCCAGCCGAGGTTCTCGTTGAAGCCACCGTTGTAGAACAGCGGGTAGCCGACGCGAAAGTCGCCATAGAAGTTGATGATCCCGGGAACGGTCACCTGCGCTTCGTAGTAGCCAGCCTCCCAGTCGAGATGAGGATTGCGCACCAGGACCGCATTGCCCGACTTGGTGCGACTGGGGCGAGCTCGCCTCTCGCGCGAACGAACCCCATTAGGGGCTAGGGACGGGATTCCCATGCCGGCGATCCCTGTACTCCAGGAACCGGCCTTCGGGCGAGGATCGTTAGATTGTCAGGATAAGGCTCGCGAAGGCGAGGGCGGACGCTGGCAGAGGAGAGCGAATCTAATGTGGCACGAGAACATCCTCGGGACGATAGGAAAGACCCCGCTGGTGCGGATCAACCGGTTGGCCGCAGACGTGCCGTGTACGGTCCTGGCAAAGCTGGAGTTCTTCAGCCCCGGCAGCTCGGTCAAGGACCGCATCGGGATCGCCATGACCGAAGCTGCCGAGAGAGCCGGTGAGCTGGAGCCGGGCGGCACGATCATCGAGGCCACGAGCGGCAACACCGGCGCGGGTCTGGCTCTGGCAGCCATCGTTCGCGGCTACAAATGCGTGTTTACCACTACCGACAAGCAGAGCCAGGAGAAGATCGCGGTGCTCCGGGCGCTGGGTGCCGAGGTCATCGTCTGCCCTACCGCTGTCGCCCCGGACGACCCGCGGTCGTACTACTCGGTGGCGCGCCGCCTGGCTCGTGAGATCCCCAACTCGGTGTACGTCAACCAGTACGACAACCCGGCGAACACGGCGGCGCACGTGCAGACCACGGGCCCGGAGATCTGGGGTCAGACCGACGGCAGGGTGACGCATTTCGTCGCCGGTGCGGGCACAGGCGGCACCATATCCGGGGTAGCGCGATACCTGAAGGGCAAGGACTCGGCCGTCCGGGTGGTCGGGGTGGACCCGCACGGCTCGGTCTATTGGAAGTACTTCCACACGCGTGAGTTCGACCAAACGGAGATCCATCCCTACATCACCGAGGGAGTTGGCGAGGACATCCTCGCGGGTAACATGGACTTCGATGCGATAGACGACTTCGTTCGCGTAACGGATAAGGAGGCGATGATCATGACCCGCCGGCTATGCCGAGATGAGGGCATGTTCGTGGGTGGGTCGTGTGGGATGGTCATGGCCGGCGCACTGCAGTGGCTGCGCGACCGGCGCGACTTACTCACCGGCGACGAGGTTGTGGTGGTGCTGATGCCCGACAGCGGGTTTCGTTACCTCGGCAAGGTCTACAACGACGCGTGGATGCAGGATCACGGTTTCCTCGAGGGGGACGAGCGGCTTACGGCGGAGGCGGTGCTGGCCTCCATCGCTCCTAGGCAAATCCCGGGAGAGCGCCTGGTTTCGGTGCCCGCCGACATGACCCTGGCCGACGCCATCGACGTCATGACCCGTCACGGCATCTCCCAGGTGCCGGTGACCGAGAACGGCGATGTCGTGGGCAGCCTGGTAGAGCAGGCTATACTCGCTCGCTTGATCAGGGAACCGGATGCCCGCGCGCGCCTGGTGCGCGACGTGATGGGTGACCCGTTCCCCGTCGTCGAGGCCTCCACGCCGGTACGCGATCTGGCCACACACCTGCAGGGCCACTGTACCGCCGTCCTGGTGCGGGCCAGCGACGGTGAACTGTCGATCCTGACTCGAGCGGACCTGATCAGTACACTAGGAGCCTGAGGCCAGCGCGTAAGAGGGTCAGAAGAGACCAGCGTCGCCGGCAAGCCACCCGGCATGCCAATCGCCGGCAATCTGCACGTCAGGCGACGCCGGTGTGCAAAAGGACGAGCGTCGACAAGCATGCAACCGCTCTGAGCGTCCGGGGGGTCATTCTCCATCTCCTCACTAAGCTCACGAGAGGTCGCGCTCACCGCCAGCGCGATGAGGGCTTTCTCGGCAGGTCACCCGTCAATACGAGTTAGCAGATAGAGGGTTTTAGTGGAGCGGGGGTGGCTTCGCGTCAGCGCCCAGCTGACGCGGCGCAGGCCTTCGCGTTCCGGCGCTTCCGCGAGGTCCTGAGGCGACCGGGCTCCGCCGCGGGGTTGAGCGATTGCAGGGTCTCACCACCGACCCCGGCGACGAAGCGCAGCTGAGGTTGACACTCGTTTGGCGCCGGTTCTACGATTCAATGGTTGCCCCACCATCCCTGAGTTTGCGATCGGCTCCTCGAACTCGACGTAAGAATCGTGAGCGCGACCAAGGATGCGACTGCGCCGCCAAACCGCGGCGACCCGATCCACATCGGCACCTCCGGTTGGACCTACGATGACTGGACCGGCCCATTCTATCCGGACACGGTCAAAGGGGCGGAGCGGCTCTCCTTCTACGCCGAGAGATTCGACACCGTCGAGGTCAACGCCACCTTTTACCGGCTGCCGTTCAAAGGGATGATCACGGGGTGGAACCGACGGCTACCCGCCGAGTTCCACCTCGTCCTCAAGGGTCCGCGCACGGTCACCCACCTGAAGAAGCTCCGCGATTGCGATAGGGCACTCGAGGCGTTTCTGGACCGGTGCCTCGAGCTCCGCACTCTCAAGGTCATCCTCTGGCAGCTTCCGCCGTCTCTGCACAGGGACCTGGAACGGCTTGATGAGTTCCTTACCGGACTGCCGGAGAGCGTCCGCCACGCTGTCGAGTTCCGCCACGAGAGCTGGTGGGAGGATGAAACCGCCGAGGTGCTTTCGCGGCATGGAGCGGCGTTCGTCTGCATTAGTCATCCGAAGCTCCCGGATGACCTGATACCCACAACCGATTTCTTCTACCTTCGCTTCCATGGTTTGGGCCGGCC
>JASFTI010000174.1:0-7357 GCA_050053635.1 Gemmatimonadales bacterium | reverse complement strand
GCCGTCGACTTCGTCCGCCAACTGCGAAGTCGCGAGTTCGACCTCGCCGTCGACGTACACGGACTGCTACGCGCCGGCGCTATGGCCTATCTATCGGGCGCCTCGACCCGGATCGGATTGGGATCCACCGAGGGAAGCTCGCTGCTGATGACCCACGTCGTCCCCCGAGACTCCAGCGACCTCCCGCAGATCGCCTCGGAGTACCGTTACCTGGCGGAACAGCTCGGCCTCGAAGTGGGCGACTTTCGACTCGACGTCGCCCTCAGCCGGGAGGACGAGGAAGCCGCCCGAGAGCTGATCGCGAGAGAAGGGCTAACGGACGGATGGGCCGTCATCTGTCCCTTTACCACGCGCGACTGGAAGCACTGGTTCGAGGGCCGCTGGGCAGATCTGGTCGACCGCATGCAGGCGGAGCTGGGACTCACCACGGTGATACTGGGCGGTCCCAACGATCTGGAAGCGGACCGACGGATTCGCGAGGCCGTCCGCGGCAAAGTGGTGAGCCTCGTCGGCAAGACCTCGCTGCCCCAGGCGGCCGCCGTGGTCAAGTTCGCCAGCTTGCTGGTGGGCGTCGACACGGGACTCACCCACATAAGCGTCGCCTTCAACCGGCCCACCGTGGCCCTCTTCGGCTCGAACATTCCCTACAGCGAGCCACCGGCGGAGCGGACCCGCGTCATCCTCCATCGCCTCGAGTGCACCCCCTGCAAACACTCCCCGACCTGCGACGGGGACTACACCTGCATGCGGCTCATCACGGTGGATGAAGTGCTGGATAGGTCTCGTGAAGTGCTTATGCACGGGGAACCAGGGTAGGGCAGATACGCTTTCTGGACACTACCTGTCCCTCGGGGCCGGTCGACGACTCAGCCCCAACCCGAGGCGAGCAGGTGTCGCGCCTGATTGACGCTTAGGTCTCGGCGCCCTCCTCGGCTGCCGGCAGATCCGAGTTACAGATCCATGTGGACAAGCGCCACGAGCCATCGTCCTGCTTGCGCATCATCCACAGGCACTTGCCCGCTTCCTCGACCGGCTCAGCAGCGCCTTCGACTGTGAACGCTTCGGAGTACGCTAGTCGCGCGTAGGCGAGGTCACCTCGGCCATCGATCTCGACGACATCGAGGCTCAACTCCGTGACTGCGATGCCCATTGACTCGACCCATGCCAACCACGCATCTCTGCCCTGCATCAACGGCATATTGGCGGGCATCGATATGACATCCTCGGTCATCACCCCGGCCACGCTGACCCAGTCGGCGGCCAGCTCCGCCTCCGTCACCTCATCGAGTAGAGCGTTGATAGCCGCCACGTCCTCCTCGGCTAAACCGGCCTGCTGTGTCGCCGGCTGGCAAGCCGTAACCATCAGCGCTGCGACGGCTAATACCCCCATCCGCTTCATCGGTCACCTCCTTCTAGTAGAAGAGCGCAAGCGAGCGTGGGCCTGCGTCGATCGGACTCGCAATGGGCCGGCCCGACGATAGGATAGGCTCGCTTGCCTGGTTCAACTCCCGGCGCACGCATTATGGGTCCGCTGTGGCAAGGGGGCAACAACGATCGATAACAGATGGCGTGACTGGCAATCGGCCTCTCCAGACCCCACCTTGCACGTCGCACAAACGACGTCGCACCGACTCACCCGAGGCCAAGTAGAGTACAGCCATGTCACACAAGTACATCCCGAGCCTGCTCGCTCTGCTGGCGGTTCTTACCGTTTTCGCGAATGAGCTCCCGGCCCAGACGCCCAACGTCATCGTGCTGCGCCCCGACCGGGTGTTCGACGGCGAGTCGGAGGCGCTGCACAGCGATTGGGTCGTGGTGGTGGCGGGCGAGCGGATCGTAGCCGCCGGTCCCGAGGACGAGGTGCCGCGCCCGTCTGAGGCCTGGGTCATCGACCTGCCCGGGCTCACCCTGATGCCGGGGCTGATCGAGGGCCACTCCCACCTGCTCCTCCACCCGTACGACGAGACGCCGTGGACCGACCAGGTCCTGAACGAACCGCTGGCACTCCGGGTGGCGCGGGCCGTAACCGCGGCGGAGAAGACGCTGCTGGCGGGGATCACCACCGAGCGCGACCTGGGTACCGAGGGCGCCGGCTACGCGGACGTCGGGGTCAAGCAAGCGATCGAGCAGGGCGTTATCCCCGGCCCGCGATTGCTGGTGGTCGGCCCGGCGATCGTCGCGACAGGCAGCTACGGCCCCAAAGGCGCGCCCGAGCTCGTACTACCGAAAGGCGCCGAGGTGGCGAACGGCTACGACGATCTGATCCGCGTCGTGCGCGACCAGATCGGCAGAGGCGCCGACCAGATCAAGGTCTACGCCGACTACCGCTGGGGCCCCAACGGCGAGGCGCGACCGACCTTCACACAGGACGAGCTGGACCTGATCGTCGAGCTCGCCCGCAGCTCGGGCCGCGAGGTCGCCGCCCACGCTTCGAGCCCCCAAGCGATGCGCCGCGCCACACTGGCCGGCGTCATCAGCGTCGAGCACGGCGACGGCGGCACATCGGAGGTGTTCGAGCTGATGGCCGAGCGCGGCGTCGCGCTCTGCCCGACGCTGGGCGCCGCCGAGGCGGTCACGACCTATGCCGGCTGGCGCAAGGGCGTCGACCCGGAGCCGCAGCGGATCACGACAAAGAAGCAGGCGTTTCGGGCGGCGCTCGACGCGGGCGTGCCGATCTGTTTCGGCGGCGACGTCGGCGTCTTCCCCCACGGCGAGAACGTCTGGGAGCTGGAGCTGATGGTCGAGTACGGGATGTCGCCGCTCGATGCGACCATCGCCGCTACGTCGGGGAACGCAGCGATCCTCGGGCTCGACGATCGAGGCGTGGTTCGCCGCGGAACGCTGGCCGACCTCATCGCCGTCGAGGGCGACCCGACGCAGGATATCACGGCGCTGCGACGGGTGCGGTTTGTGATGAAGGGCGGAGAAGTTGTGAAGCCGAATTAGGAGAGAACCAATTTTCCTGAACGGGGACATTCGACAGCCCACAGCCGACTACCGAGTCTCGACTTCTTCTCAACGAACCACGCCCGACCCTCGACGCTCGTCGTACGACGCACGCGCACGTCGAGCGTTGAAAGTCGGGCGTCGATCGCTGCAGCTAAAGTTGATAATCGGCAGTCGGCTGTCGACTGTTCAATGTCGTAAAGAATCCCTTCCGCTGTTCTCTACTACTATCCCTTACTGTACATAACCTTGCCACCGACGATCGTGTAGACGACCTCGGTCGCCGGGATCTCGTCCTCGGGTATCGTCAAGATGTCCCGGGACAGCACCGTAATGTCCGCCAGCTTGCCGGGCGTCAGCGATCCTTTGATGTCCTCCTCGAAGCCCGCGTAGGCGGATTTGATCGTATAGGTCTGCAAAGCCTCCATCCGGCTCAGGCGCTGCTCGGGGAAGAAGACCTCACCGTTAGGCATCACGCGGGAAACGGTAGCGTAGTAGCTGGCGATTGGATCCACATCCTCGACCGGCGCGTCGGTGCCGTTGGAGATCACCGCACCCGTATCCCAGAGCGTCCGCCAGACGTAAGCGCCCTCCCGCGCCCGCTGCTCTCCCAGCCGCGGCATCACCCAGGGCCCGTCGGACGTACAGTGGATGCCCTGCATCGCAGCGATCACACCCAGCTCACCGAAGCGCGGGATGTCATCGGGATGCAGGTGCTGGGCGTGCTCGATCCGCCAGCGCAGGTCCGAACGGTCCGGGCTCGCCTGGAACGCCGCCTCGTAGACGTCCAGGACCTCACGGTTGGCGCGATCGCCGATCGCGTGTACGCAGAGCTGGTAATCGTGTTCCATCGCGAGCCGCGCCGTCTCATGCAGCGCCTCCATCGGGCTCGTGTTCAGCCCCGTGCTCGTCGGTAGGTCCGAGTAGGGCTCGAGTAGCCAGGCGCCGTGCGCCCCCAGTGCCCCGTCGGCCGTGACCTTGATGCCCCGCACGGTGAGGCGGTTATCGCCGTAACCGACCATGCGATAGTCGGCCAGGTTCTCGGCGAGTCGATCGTTCGGCTGACGGATCATGACCCACAGCCGGATATCCAGGGCTCCCTCGTCGACCATCTGTTTGTACAGGTCGACCGTTTCGAAGCTCACCCCCGGATCGTGAATGGTCGTGACGCCTTTGGAGAGTGCCTCCTCGGCCGCCAACTCGACCTGGCGGCGCGGATCGGATGGCGCGGCGTACTCGTAGGCCGGTCCCAACAGGCCCTGCGCCCGCTCGCGGAACGCGCCGATCGGGTTCCCGTCGGCGTCATGCACGATCTCGCCGCCGTCGGGGTCGGGGGTCTCGCTGGTGATCCCGGCCATCTCCATCGCTTTCGCGTTGGCGAAAGACGCGTGACCGCTGGCATGCGTGAGGATCACCGGGTTATCGGGCGACACCGCGCTCAACGTGTGGTGCGTCGGCAGGCCATCGACGTTGCCCGGCGGCACCCTGTCCCACTTCTCTTGGTGCCAGCCACGTCCGCGGATGAGCTGTCCCGGTTCCGCCTCACCAACGGCCTCGGCGACCATCGCGACGATCTCATCCCAGTTCGCCACGTGCATCAGGTTGAGCTGCATCCTCGCGGCTCCGATCCCCATGAAGTGCGCATGGCTGTCGATCAAGCCGGGGATGGCGAGCTGCCCGTCGAGATCGATGACGTCGGTCTCAGGACCGATGTACCCGGCAATATCACTATCGCTTCCCACCGCGAGGATCTTGTCGCCCTGTACCGCGATCGCCTCGCCGTCTGGGACCGCGTCGTCGACGGTGACGACCTTGCCGTTTCGCAGGACGAGGTCTGCGGTCCCGGTTTCGCCGGCGCAGCCCACAACCAGCCCGGCCGCAACGCCCAGAAATAGTCCGAGCAACGCTCCTCGCCGGAGTCTTCGCTGCTTTTGCATAGGGCCTCCCGTGTTTCAACGTCTCTGTTCTAGACTTCCCTCGTCTATTCGATTGGTCCTCGAATTTCGGTTTAGGTACCTGCCAACCTACGGCGAGCGGAACTAGACTGCCATACCTGCTCTACTCAGCCTGGCCCACCTTCGCCCCTGGCGCTATTCTTTCTCTGTTTCAACACGCTTCCTCGCTCCCGAGCGCCCGATGAATCGATCCAAGCGGCTGAGGCAGGGCCGTTCTCGCACTCCAGGCCCAGCGACGGCTGGTCTCCTGGCGGCCGCCCTCCAGACCGCCGCCTTCTCGCCGTGCAGCGCCACACCCGACACGCTGTACCACGAGGCTCGCCCCGCCATGGGGACGACGGTCGAAGTGTATCTCTATGCGCCGAACAGCGTGCGCGCCGCCGAACTACTGGAGGCCGCCTTCGAGGAGATCGAACGCGTGGAGGCTGCGCTGAGCAACTACCGGCCGACCAGCGAGATATCGCGCATCAACGCGACTGCCGCTGCGGCACCCGTGACGACGGACCCGGAAGTCTTCGGGCTCATCGAGCGGACTCTCGACTACAGCCGACGTACCGAAGGTGCGTTCGACGTCACTGTGGGTCCACTCGTCAAGGCATGGGGGTTCTTTGACGGCACGGGACGCTACCCGTCCGACGACGCGCTCGCCGACGCCCGCGTTCGATCGGGATGGACGAACGTGGAGCTCGACCAGACGGCGCGGAGCGTTCGATTCCTCACACCCGGCCTCGAGCTCGACCTCGGCGCGATCGGCAAGGGCTGGGCCCTCGACTGCGCGGCCGAGACATTGCGGCGCCACGGAGTGAGCGCGGCGCTGCTCGGCGCGGGACAGAGCACCTACTATGCGATCGGTACGCCCCCGGACGAGGATGGTTGGCCGATCCGGGTGTCGGATCCGCGGGACACGGCGCGCACGTTGTCGACGGCGCTGTTGCGCGATCAGGCGCTCTCGACCTCGGGGAGTAGCGAGCAGTCCTTCGAGCTCGGCGCCCGTACATACAGCCACATCATCGACCCCCGCACCGGGCATCCGGTCGCGGGGATGGCGCAAGTCACGGTGACGGCGCCGACGGCGACCGACAGCGATGCGCTGTCCACAGCCGTGTTCGTGCTGGGGCCTAAGCACGGGGCGGAGTTGCTCGGCGAAGTACCAGAGACAGCAGCCCTGCTCGTCATGGAGACCGCGACTGAGGCGGCCGTGCTCGTGCTCGACTGGCCTGAGCACTTGGTCACGCACTCTAACTGATCGAAACAGGGGTCGCATGATGAAGAGAAGAGAGTTCGTTACGGCGTCGGCGGCTGTCGTCGGCTCCTCGTTCCTCGGTCTCGAGGCGCTGGCGGAAACCCTCAGGAAACGCACTAACGCGCCGTCGGACGAGATCCATCTCGGCGTAATCGGAGTGGGCAGTCGCGGCAAGTACATGATGCGGCAGTTCCTGCGAATCCCCGGCGTGAAGGTGACTGCACTATGCGACGTGTACGAGCCGCGATTCGCCGAAGGACGCGAAATAACAGGCGAGGATACGCCGGTCTTCAGCGACTACCGCCGCATGTTAGATGGCGCACGCGACATGGACGCAGTCATCGTCGCCACGCCTTTGAGCTATCACGCCGAGCACATGGTAGCCTCGCTGCAGCGCGGCCTGCACGTGTACGGCGAAAAGGCCATCGGCCTCACTGTAGACGACTGCAACGCTATCGTCGGGGCGGCACGTGACAGCGGACGCTGGTTCCAGGCCGGGCTCCAGTACCGCTACGCGCCGTGGTACCGGCAGGCGATCGAGCGAATCGGCGACGGCGAGATCGGGCGGGTGACCCACATCTACGCCTACTGGCACCGCAACTACAATTGGCGCCGTCCCGTACCCGATCCGTCGCTCGAACGACTGATCAATTGGCGGCTCTACTTGGAATACTCGGGCGGCCTACTGGCCGAGCTCGGCTCGCACCAGATCGACGTCGCGAACTGGATCTTCGGCGAGATCCCGGACAGCGTGATCGGGAACGGTGCCATCACATTCTACGACGACGGGCGCGAGACCTTCGACAACGTCCAGACGGTCTTCACCTACCCGAACGGCGGCACGCTCGTCTTCAGCTCGCTCATCGGCAACCACAAGGTGGGCTACCAGATCAACATCTACGGCACCGGCGGTACCGTCGAGCTCACCCTCGAGGACGGCGCGTTCTATTACGAGCCGGCGCGTCCCAACTCCGCCGTGCCACGCGAACTGGTGGAGCGGGGCGTCCACACGACTGCGACGCTCAGCACGCGGGGCGACATGCCGTATCGCGGGCCGGGCCTCCCCATCGAGGTGGCGCCCGAAGAAGCCGGCAACCCCAATCTGCTCGCCAGCGCATCGTTCATCGAGAGTCTGCGGAAGAACCAGCGACCCCTCGCGGACGAGCGGGTCGGGTGGAGCTCGGCCGTGGCCGTAGCATGCGGCGTCGAGGCG
>JASFTI010000173.1:0-7363 GCA_050053635.1 Gemmatimonadales bacterium | reverse complement strand
AAGATCAGCGGGTAGGCCGGAAGAGAGAGAGGCCGAACCGCTCTCTGCCATAGCCGGCGATGGCCTGACGTCCAGCGTCCGAAGCTATCCATTCGGCGAACGCACGTGCGCCGTCCGGCTGCGCTGCGCGGGCGACTTGGATCACGCTGTACACGTTGCGTAGCCGCGGATCACCTTCCACCAGGATCTCGAGGTTCAACGTCTCGCTGAGATTGAGGTACGTTGCACGGTCACAGAGCGTGTAGGCACCGAGCTCCGACGCCGCCCGCACTACCGCTCCCATACCCTGGCCCACTTCGCGATAACCTGGCCCTCCCACGCCGAGGCCCGCTTCAGCCCGGAGCTCGAGCTCCTTACGGTGCGTTCCGGAATCGTCGCCGCGCGATAGGAACAAGGCACCGGCCGCCGCGATCCGCGCCAAAGCTACGACCGCATCGTCCAGCGGACCGATTGCCGCCGGGTCCGAGGGCGGCCCGACGATAACGAAGTCGTTCTCCATCACCTGGCGTCGCAAGGTCCCGTGGCCGGCTTCGACGAACTCCAGTTCAGCCGACGGAGAATGGCTGAGCAAGACGTCGAGATCGCCTCGCCTGCCGAGCGCCAAGAGCTCACCACTACCGGCAGCGACAAATTTCACTCGATACTCGGGGTGCGCTCGCCTGAACTCGGGCAACAGAGCGTCAAGCAAGCCAGAATCCTGTACGGTGGTGGGGACTCCGAGCGTCAGCGGGCGTCGTTCGTCCGCCTCACAGCCCGCCACCGTCAGGCCGACGGCGGCAAAGGACGCGCAGAGTAGGGTAATTCGATCGAGCTGGCTCAAGCCTGCCTCCGAGAGGTCCCGTTTGCGGAGTCCGCGCGCAGGAGCCAATATGCGTGGACCCGACTACGAAATCACCCCTCTGAGAAGCAGGAGGACAGAATGCACGGAGGAGGAGCCGCCGCCGCCGCGGCGATCGCCCAGGCCATCAAAGCGTCGGGGGCCATCGTCCGAATGGACCCGAACGATTTCGTGCAGATCGTCCACCGGGCCGAGGAGCCGGTCGTGGTGATGGCGACCAGCAAGATCTTCGGCAGGACCCGCTACAAGTACCTGACCAGCTACAAGGGGCTAGCGTTCTACACCAAGTCGTCCAGCCAGCTACCGCTGGGAGTGAGGGTAGAGTTGGTCTACGCAAAGCAGATCTGGATACCGGGCTAGCAGCAGAAAGCGGAGGCAGAAGTGCTGGAATTCCGACGCACCTATTCGGGCGCCCCCTGGGAGTCTATCGTCGGCTACTGCCGGGCTCTGCGCGCAGGCCGGCACATCTATGTGACCGGCACCGCGCCGGTTGCCGAAGGGGGCGGTGTCTTTGCCCCCGGCGATGCCTACGCGCAGGCGATGCGCTGCTTCGAAATCATCCAGCGGGCACTCCACGACCTGGACGCCGATCGGTCCCACGTCGTACGCACCCGTATGTTCGTTACCGACATCAGCCGTTGGGAGGAGTTCGGCCGCGCCCACAGCCAGTTCTTCGCTGACCAGCGGCCCGCCACGACGATGGTGGAGGTGAAGGGACTTGTCGATCCCGAGATGCTGATAGAGGTCGAGGCGGACGCTGTTTGTGGCGACGACTGAGCCGAGGCAGACCGCCCGCTATTGCGTCGGGCCGGGGAAGGCGATAGACAAGAAATGTGATTGAATCAGGCAAGCGTGATTACCCCAACATCGGAGTAGCGGCGGTGTCTAACACGGACACTACAGCACGGCGTTCGCCGGTACGGTCGCTGATCGGACGATGCGCCCTGGGCCTGGCATTGGTCGTCCTGCTTAGCTCGAACGCGGCTGCCATACCCGCCTTCGCACGCAAGTACCGCGTCAGTTGCCAACTCTGTCACAACCCGGTCCCCACGCTGAACGATTTCGGTGAGACCTTCGCAGGCAACGGCTTCCGTTTCGCCGCCGATGAACCACCGCGCGACACGATCGACACGGGCGACCCGATGCTCGAACTGTTGCGCGACATACCGCTGGCGGTGCGGTTCGACGCTTACGTTCAGGGGTTCACCGACGGTGGTTTCTCCAGAGACTTCAAGACGCCCTATAACCTGAAGGTACTCTCGGGCGGCAGCTTGTTCAGCGGAGTGTCCTACTACTTCTACTTCTTTTTGTTCGAGCGCGGCGAAGTTGGTGGCATTGAAGACGCGTTCGTCTACCTCAACGACATCGGCGGCGCCCCTCTCGATGTCGCGGTGGGGCAGTTCCAGGTGTCCGACCCGATGTTCAAACGTGAGTTGCGATTGGAATTCGACGACTACGCGATCTACCGCGCTCGGGTCGGGGATCAGCCTCAGGACCTGACATACGATCGCGGCATCACCGCCGCCTGGGAGATCCCGAACGTCGTCCTGACCGGCACGGTGGTGAACGGCAACGGGAAGGGCCCGGATGTTGACCGGAATCTCGATAACGACGCGCCCCTGGATGTCTTCGGCCATCTGAACTGGTCGGCCTTACCCGAGCTACGCCTGGGCGTGATGGGCTACTACGGTCAGTCGGACTCCGAGCTAGCCGGCAGGGTGCGAAACGAACTCTGGATGGCGGGTGCCGATGCGACAGTCGCGTTCGGCAACCTCGAGGTCAACGCCCAATACATCCACCGCGACGACAGCAACCCCATGTTCTTCTCGACCGACCCGGACGTGCAGACGGACGGTGGCTTCGCCGAAGCGATTTACAGGTTCCCCGACTCACGCTTCTACGCGCTCGCCCTCTGGAACTACATCTGGTGCAGCGAGCCGCTACTCGATGCACGGCTCGGCGGGCCCGGCGATATCCAGCGCTACCACACGTTCAGCGCGGGGTTCGGCTGGATGTGGCGAACCAACATCCGCACCCTCATCGAGGGCGGCTGGGACATCGAGCAGGAGACGACCCGCTGGACGCTGGGGTTCAGTTCCGCGTTCTAGGTCCGGCGCGGCCGCGCTCGGCGACTAACCGTCGCCGAGCTCGGCCTTCAAGAAGGCGATGACACGCGGCCACGCCTGTTCCGTCGCCCGCATGTTCGCACCCCCGCGCCCCGACTGCTGGCGCAGGAAGCCATGGCCGGCGCCTTCGTAGACCTCGTACTCGTAGCGCTTGCCCAGCCTATCCAGCTCTTCCTCCGCCGCCGGGATCGTCGCGTTCACCCGTGCGTCATCGCCGCCGTACAGACCGAGGACCGGCGCCTCGACATTCGCCAGCGCCTCAGTGTCCGGGGACGAGCCGTAGAAGACGACCGCGGCGCCGAGGTTCGGCTGCGCGGTGGCGTAGCGGAAACTGCTCGAGCCGCCCCAGCAGAAACCGATCACAGCGAACCCCGAGCGGGCCGCCGGCAGCGACATGGCATAGTGGGCGGCTGCATCGAGCCGCTGCTTCACTTCGCCGGCATCGAGCGCTCGGACCAGAGCGACAGCGCCCTGGCGATCCACGGACTCGCTGCCACCACCGCCCGGGCCCTTACTACTGAGCAGGTCGGGAGCGATGGCGATGAAGCCTTCCGCCGCCAGCTGGTCGGCGACACCGCGGATCCAATCGCTGAGTCCATAGATCTCGTGGATGACGACGACGACCGGAGCCTTATCACCGCGCTCGGGATAGGCCACCCAGGCCAGCACCGAGTCGCCGGCGGCCGCAACGTACTTCACCCACTCGCCGTGCCGCGGCGAGGCGTCGAGCCGCGCGACCGCATCGTCTCCGGACGCGGGCAGTTCCTGGGCCCCAGCACCCGCGGCGATAACCAGCTGCGCCGCAACAGCCGCCACCAGGGCTGATCGCTTCGTTCGCACTGCAACCTCCAGAGTCGATGGTTGGGGGTCATATCCGATTTGGAGAACGCACGAATATCGAACGCCGAGCCCCTGTGCGCTAGTCCCGAATTCCCGCGCCCCGAGACCGTCTGGCGTACACGGCAGGCGGGGCATAGCTTCGCCTGACCGGGTGAATTCTGACCACACAATGATACAGCCTTTCGGGCCGCGACTACTACAGATCGGTCTGTCCGAACAACCCAGACGGGGGTATGAGAAATGAAGAAGCGCCTGCTAGCCGTCGCCCCAACAGCTCTCTTTCTTTTCGCCGCGAGTAGCGTGCCGGCTGCGGCACAGATCCCCAGCTTCGCTGACGTCACGGGTCACGAATTCGGCGAGCGGATCACCCTCCATCACGAGATGGTCTCCTACCTGAAGACGCTGGACCAGGTCTCGGACCGCGTGCGCGTGATCGAACAGGGCGAGACGTGGGAGAAACGGATGCTGCTCGTCGCGATCGTGACGGCGCCCGAGAACCACGCGCGCTTGGAAAATATCCGGCAAGCCGCACATCTGCTGAGCGACGCGCGGACAACGAGCCCCGACGAAGCGGCGCGGATCATCGAGGATCAGCCGGTCATCCTCTGGTACGGCGGGTCGATCCACGGCAACGAATTGTCGGGCGCGGAAGGGTTACTGAAGTTACTCGAGCATCTGACGACCCGGAGCGACGCGGCGACTATGGAAGTGCTCGAGAACGCCGTGATCCTCATCGACCCGATGCTGAACCCCGACGGCCGCGAAGCGTTTGCGAATCTCAATCACCAGAACCTGGGGCAGGTACCGAACCCACTGCGGGAAGACTGGAACAACGATTTCACCAGGTGGCAAGGCACCAAGTTCAGGACGGGCCATTACTACTTCGACACGAACCGCGACTGGTTCGCGCATACTCAGCGCGAGACCCAGGCGCGGGTCCCGACGATTTTGGCCTGGCGTCCGCAGGTCGTGGTCGACGCTCACGAGATGGGGACGGACTCGGAGTTCTTCTTCGACCCCGGCGTCGATCCGTACGCGCCGCACTTCCCGGAACACTCAAGGCGCTGGTTTGAAACCTACATGCGCGCCTACGCCGCCGCCTTCGATTCGGCGGGTTTCGAGTACACCACGCGCGAGTTGTTCGACTACTTCTACCCGGGTTACACGACAGCCATGCGCTACATGGGCGCCGTTGGCATGCTCTACGAGAAGGGCTCGAGCCGCGGGTTGGCCATCAATCGGAGCGACGAGACCACTCTGACTCTAGGCTACGGCCTCGAGTACCAGTATCTGGCAGCCTGGACCGCAGCCCGTACATCGGTGCGCGAGCGCCCGAGACTGCTCAGCGAGTTCTACGAGTCGCTACGCGCCGACCTCGCCGCCGGCCGCGAGGGAATCCGCCGTTACCTGATCGCTCCCGAAGGTGACCCTCTCCACGTCGCCGAACTGGTGAACATGCTGATGCGGAATGGGATCGAGGTAAGCGTTCTGACGCAGACGGCTCGGCTCAACGATGTCCGCGATCGCGAAGGAACGGAGGTCGGCAGTCGCGAGTTTCCGGCCGGCACCTACGTCGTCGAGGCGGCCCAGCCCCTGAGCCGACTTGTCCGTACGCTGTTGGAACCGGATACACCCACTCCAGAAAAGTTCCTGCGCGAGGCGCGGGCGCGGATCGAGCGGGCGGAGAGTCCACGCTTCTACGACATCACCGCTTGGTCGCTACCGCTGCTATTCAACGTCGGCGGTTACAGCACCGGTGACGCACGAAGCGTGTCCGCCGAGCGGATCAGCGGTCAGGTCGTTCCCCTGGCGAACACACTCGAGCAGCGGCCGGGATATGCCTACCTGATCGATGGCAGCGCCGCGGCATCGCTCAGCGCCCTCTATCATCTCGAGGCACAGGGCTATCGGACCGCGGCTATCCAGAAACCCACGAAGATCGGCGGACGGGATATCGCCAGCGGCACGGTGATCGTTCGTCTCGGCCAGAACGACGAATCCATTCATGACGCCGTACGTGAGGTGGCGGAGCGTTTCCGGCTGACGGTCCGAGGCACGGACACCGGGCTGGCGGATCCCGGCTTCCCCGTGCTCGGCTCGGTGTATTCGGTCACCAAGGCGAGCGAGCCGAAGATCGCCATACTCGCCGAAGGTCCGATCTCGGGCTATTCCTTCGGCTCCACCTGGTACACGCTCGACCAGCAGTACGAGATACCGATCACCGTACTGCGTGTCGGTTCCGCATCCAACGCGGACCTGGATCGCTTCAACGTGATCATCGTGCCTTCGGTTTCCGGGGCTGCGCTTCGGCGCGAGCTCGGCGATTCCGGCGTCGAACGCCTCACCCGGTGGATCCGGGACGGCGGCACGCTGGTCACCCTGGCCTCGGCAACCGACTTCGCCCGCGAACTCGAGCTCATCGACCTGCGGTCCTGGTACGATCTGGAGGAGAACGAGGACGCCCAGCGGTTCGGCGTACCCGGCGCGATCTTCACAACCACCTTGAACGAGCACCACTGGATGTCGGCCGGTTTCGAGAATATGGAGCTGCCCGTGCTCGTGAACTCGAGCCGCATCTACCTGCCACCCGAGGGACCGCCCTCATCCAGGAGGACCGTCATCGCGACCTACGGCCCGAAGATCGCCGGTCACGCCTGGCCGGAGACGTTGGAGCGGTTGGACGGTGCGGTGTTCGCTTACGAGCAAAACGTCGGCGGTGGTCGCGTTATCGCCTTCGCCGAAGACATCAACTTCAGGGCTTTCTGGCGCGGAGCCAACCGTCTGCTGCTGAACGCGGTGATCCTGGGGCCGGGCGAGTAGGGGTGTCGGTCCGGGCCGGGAGGAGCGAGCGGTCCTCCACTCCTCCCGGCCCGTCAGTCCGAAATCCGCCCATGCCGAAGTAGCACCTTCCCCACACTCTTTCTGGATTCTACAAACGTATGCGCCTCGGCAACGCCCGCGAAGGGAAAGACCTCACCGATGACCGGCTTGATTCCTACCTCGGACACGAAGGCCCGCAACCGTTCGAAGATCGCCTGCAGCCTGGCAGGCTCATCGAGCAAGTAGCCGAGGTGCGTGGCCATCACGCCCGTCGAGTTTTCGGCCAGCTCGCCGACCCTGGCTCGCGGCAGGTCGCGCCAGGTACGCCACCAGGACAGCGGGCTCCACCATTTCAGGTCGAGACCGGCGAAACCAGCCACGACGATTCGTCCGAACGGGTTCAGCTGACTCTGCGACTCCCGGTAGACGCGCCCACCCACGGTCTCCAAAACGACGTCCACGCCGCCGCTCAGCTCGCGCAGGCGAGCGAAGCAATCCGCGTCTCCGTAGCTGAGCGCCTCACGCGCGCCGAGAGAGCGGACCAGGTCCAGTTTCTCGGAGGAGCCGACAAGGCCGTAGACCTCGCAACCGAGCCTGTCGGCCAATTGAACCGCCGCTGTCCCCACACCGCCGGCCGCTGCCGTGACGAGTACCTTCTCACCCTCGACCACTCGAGCCAATTCGGCCAGCGCGACCCAAGCGGTCATGTAGTTCACGGGGAAGGCCGCGTTTTCCTCCA
>JASFTI010000172.1:0-7393 GCA_050053635.1 Gemmatimonadales bacterium | reverse complement strand
ACATGTTGAGCCGGCGCATGCTACTGAGCACGACGGTCGTGGCGGTCCTAGCGCTTTCACAGTCGGACTGCACGATGATCGGCGCCGGCATCGGCGAGCTGATCGACGCGACCACCGCGCGCAGCCTTGCTCCGCACGAGCTGGCGCCCGAAACGATCGAGCCCGGTCAGAAGATCACACTTCAGTTGAGAGACGGCCGCTCGATCGAGGGTTGGTATATCGGGATCGCGCCGCTGCCGGCGGAGGAGGACACGGCACGCCACCTGTCTTTCGGGGAACGGCCGCTGGCGGCCGTTCCGCAGCCGGCCCTTGCCCTGCGGACGACCGCTGCGGGGGACCCCGCCGCTGTGGAGCGGCGCGTGCCGCTGGAGCGGATCGCGCTGGTCGAGTGGGACTCCGACCAGGGCCGTAAGATCGGCACGATCGTCGGCGGTGTCATCGACGCGGCTGTGCTGGTCGCTATAGTCGTCGGATGTACTACATCCGGTTGCGGCTCTTTTTCCGGCGTGAGTTTCTAGTCCGGCTACCGGACCAGGCTCATCTCATGATCAGCCGGGGCAACCGACCGCTTCCAGGTGGGCACGGATCGCCGCGTGGGCCTTGGGGTCGGACCAAGCACGATCCACAGCTTCCTCCCGCGCCGGATCGCGGGCGGCCAGCTCGAGCACGGGCTCCCGCTCGCGACTCTTGTTGAGGCTGAAGGTGAACGGCTGCGTTGCGGCGAGCCGTTCCGCCACGTCCCAGGCCCGCCTCAGCAGGCGGTCCGGGGCCGCGACCTCGTTCACCAGCCCCAACCCACGAGCCTGGGTCGGCGTGTACAGCTCACCGCCGTAGACCAGCTCCTCCAGCTCGGCCAGCGGCGCGACGTAGCGCAGGATCTCCATCCCCAAAGTCGGATACGGCATGCGGACCCGGAAGGCGGGAAACCCGATCTTCGCCTTGCCGTCCGCCATGACCCGGTAGTCGCAGGCGCAGGCGAGCACGCAGCCGCCGGCGATGGCATGACCGTTGATCGCGGCGACCACGGGCGGCGGGAAGGTGAACAGCCGGGCGATGGTCCGGCGGACCGCGGCGAGCAGTGTGCGCACGTAGGGCTCGCCGCCTTCGAGTATCTTCTTGAGATCGAGGCCGGCGGAGAAGCTGGAGCCGCTGCCGGTGAGCACGACCGCCTTGGCGTCGCTGCTCTCGATCTCGTCCAGCCGCACCGCCAGCATCCTCATCAGGTCGGTATCGATCGCACCGACCTTTCCGTGTTCGATGCGCAGCACGGCGACGGGTCCGCGGTCCTCGCGATGGATCAATGGGGTCCTCCCCGCTGTCGGGTCACTCGCACCGCCCAACTTCTGCTCACGATCGGCCTCTCCGCAAGCTCGCGGCGCTTGACCACCGCTTGACCCCTCCGCCCCAGGTTGGAGCGTAGTGATTAGCCCACCGCTGGAAGGAGGCACGACATGCGGAGCTTACGTCCCTTTGGAGCGCTCGCACTGCTGGCGCTCACCTCCGCCCTGTCCGGATGCACGCTGATCGGCTACGGCCTTGGCTCGGCGATCGACGCGTCCGACAAGCAGACCTTCGCGCCGGAGGCCTTCGCGCCGCAGAACGCCGGTTACGGTTTGCCCGAGTCGGGCGCCAAGCTCAAGGTGAATCTCAAGGACGGCGAGGTGGTGGAGGGCAAGTACCTCGGTGTCGAGCGACTGCCGGCGGAGGAATACGCCCGCGTCTACGCCGAAGCACGCGAGCGTTATGAGCTGCAGAGCGCGCTGCCGGAGCCGGGCGACAGCGTCACCCTCGCTCTGGTCACCGGCCGCATGCTGCACGGGGAGTTCCTCGGGTACGAGGGCCGGCGCTGGGTCGTCTTCAAGCGCGAGACGCCCTGGCGGGTAGCCGCCGCCGATGTCCGGGAGATGACCGGCGGCAGCGACTGCCGCGTGAGCGGAGAAACGCTCGATCGGTTGATATCCAGCGGTGCCGTGCCCACGATGTCGGCGCTGGCGCTCGAGGTCGTCTCAGGCAGGTGGAGCACGAGGCGAACGGAGAGGCGGCTCATCCCGCTCGACAGCGTAACCTCCGCCACCTACAAGCCCACCAGTGGCCGAATGGCAGGCGGATTACTCGGGTTAGCCGTGGACATAGCTCTCGGCATGGCTGCCGTCGCCGCCGTACCCGACCTCGGGGTATTCACGTTCGGCGGGGGGTAGAGGACCTGTTCCGAGGCGCTCATACCGGGAAGACGTGGAGCGCGGTGACCTTGATCTGCGCCACGACCGGCGTGCCGATCTCGAGGCCCAAGTCTTCCAGCGAGTGCCGGGTGATCAGCGCCTCCAGGCTGAGCCCGTCCGACTCGAGGCGCAGGCGGACCAGGCCGCCCTGCGGGTGCAGCCGCGCCAGCTTCGCGTCGAAGCGGTTGCGGGCGCTGGTCGCCGGTGCGGCGGGCGGCGCGATGACCACGTCCTCGGGCCGGTAGCCGACGCGGACCGCCGTCCCCGGCTCGCAGGCGCCGGCCGCCTCCAACAATTGACCCGAGGCGAGGCGCACCATCATCGTGTCTTCTTCCACCGTCTCGACGATCCCGTTCAGCATGAACTCGGCGCCGGTGAACGAGGCGACGAATTCGGTCGCCGGCGCCTCGAAGATGTCGCCCGGTGTTCCCGTCTGAACGATGCGCCCCTCTTCCATCACCGCGACGCGGTCGGCCAGCGCGAACGCTTCGCCGGGGTCGTGGGTGATGAGCACGATGGCCGGCGCCGCGTGCCGGACGATGCGCTCCAGGTCGGCCAGCAGCCGGCGCCTGACGGTCACGTCGAGGTCGGCGGTCGGCTCGTCGAGGAACAGGATTTCAGGCTGTAGCGCCTGCGCCCGGGCCAGCGCCACGCGTTGCGCTTCGCCGCCGGAGAGTCCATCGACCGGCGCGTCCTCGAAGTCGGCGATGTCGAGCGTCTCGAGCGCCGCGCGGATCCGGGCGCGCCGCTCGTCCGCCGGTACGCGTCGGGTCTTCAAGCCAAACTCCACGTTCTGAGCGACGGTCCCGCGCCACAGGTAAGGCCGCTGCAGTACCGCGGCCGCGGCGCGGCGGAGCTCCCGATCGTCCTTCCCAACTTCGCGTCCTATATATAGGACTTTACCGTCATCCGGCACCTCGAGCGCGGCGAGCACCCGCATCAGCGTCGACTTGCCGGCGCCGTTGGGCCCGAGCAGCGCCAGCACCTCACCGGCCCGCACCTCGATCGAGTCGACGTCGACGACGAGGCGCCCGTCGTAGAAGCGTTTGAGGTTCCGGCCCTCGAGCAGCGGCTCGTGCCGCGCGCCTTCCATCTCGCCGTCCTCAGCTGGTAAGCGGCCGCCGGCGGCGCGGCGCCGCCTGCTGGATCCGGGTGATGAACGCGTTGGCGGCGAAGGCGATGGCCAAGAGTATGAGTCCCAACGCCATCGCCGTGGCGAAGCGGCCGCGCCGCGTCTCCAGCACTATCGCCGTCGTGATGACCCGCGTCTCGCCATGCACGTTGCCGCCCACCATCATCACGGCACCGACCTCCGAGATCACCGCGCCGAACCCGGCGGCCACCGCCGCCATCAGCGACAGGCGCGCCTCGCGCAGGTGGAGCAGCAGCGCCTGCCAGCGGCTGGCGCCCAACGCCCGGGCCTGCAACCGCAGCTCCGGCGGCACCGTCTGCACCGCCGCCAGCGTGATCGCCGCGACGTAGGGCGCCGCCAGAACGAACTGGGCGGCGACCATGGCGCTGGGCGTGTACAGCCATCCCAGGCCGCCCAGCGGCCCCTGGCGCGACAGCAGGATGTAGACGAACAGGCCGACCACAACCGGCGGCAGCGCCAGCCCGGTGTTGACGACGGCGACGGCGGCGCCGCGGCCCGGGAAGCGGGCCAGCCCCAGCCAGGTGCCCAGCGGGATGCCGATCAACAGGCCGAGCAGCACGGCGCTACTCGAGACCTGCAGCGAGCGTCCGATGATTTGCCACAGATACGGATCGCCGGAGAACAGCAGCCCGACGGCCTGTCGAATCGCGTCTACGAAGGTGTCCATGTCCTAGAGATTCGATACCCGGAAATTGATCACTCGACATTGAGAAGGACAGCCTCGTCCGAGTTCGGTATGAACAGCGGCCTACCGAACCTCTCGACGCCGAATCCACCGATCGTATCCTGGCCCGCCGCCGAGGTGATCCAGTCGGCGAAGACTCGTGCCCCTTCCCGGTTCGACGCGTCGGCCACAACGATGACCGAGTACTGGTTGTGGAGCCGCGGGTCGCCTTCCACCAGAACCTCGAGCCGCAACCGATCGCGCAGGCTTAAGAACGTCCCGCGATCACTCAGCGTATAGGCGCGCCGCTCGCTCGCCATCATGAGAACCGCCCCCATTCCCTGGCCCGCCTCGCGGTACCACTCGTTCGACGGCTCGACGCGCGCCGCCGACCAGAGCGCGCGCTCGCGGGCGTGCGTGCCCGACTCATCGCCGCGCGAGATGAACTGCGAGCCATGCCGGGCGACGCAGGCGAGCGCCGACGGCGCGTCGAGGAATCCGCAGACGCTCGCCGGGTCCTCGGCGGGCCCGACGATCACGAAGTCGTTGTACATCACGCGCCGCCGCGATTCGCCGTGCCCCGCCGCCATGAACTCGGCCTCCGCCCGCGGCGAATGGACGAGCACGACATCGGCGTCGCCGCGCGCCGCCAGCCGTAACGCTTCGCCCGAGCCGACCGCGATTACCCGGACCCGGTAGTCGGGGTGGGCACTTCGGAAGGCGGGCATTATCGCTTCGAACAGGCCCGAGTCCTCGGTGGAGGTGGTGGAGGCGAGGACTATTTCGGTCGGGCGTGTGGTGCAGGATTCGACAACGACAACGACGACGATAAGGACAACGACAACGATAGCGAGGGGGCGTACGAGGGATAGGGGGCGGGGCATTGGAAGAGGCGACTCGCGCTACTCGTCGTCGTCCTCTTCGGCCTGGCCGATGTGCTGGGCGCGCAGCTCGAGGTAGGGCTGGCCGTCGCGGAACTTCGCGGCGATACGCAGCCGCATCTGGCCGCCGTCCGTGGCCGGGAGCGAGATGATACAGCCGTTGTAGCTGGCGGCGAAGATGAGCTGCCAGTCGCCCTCGATGGCGGAGCCCTCGAAGAAATCCTTGAGCTGCGCCGTGTTGTGGGCGCTCATCTTGCTGATCAGCGTCGTCTGCTTGTCGTCTGCCAACTCTTCACACCTCCCCGTCCTGATGACCCGGCAGTCGCGCCTAGCCGGTTCGGCCGCGGAAAAAGCTAATCGGGTGTCTGGGCTGTTACAAGGCCCCGGCCGGCTCAGTCGTCGGTCCGGTCCTCGACCTTGTGCTCCTCGCCGTCGTAGCTGAGCACGATGGGCCGGTCATCGTCGCAGGTCTCGAGGTGGACCGGCCGCTTCCAGAGCCGGTAGAGGTTCTCGAGGACTTCCTGCGCGTAGTCGAGCCGTAGCGGCACACCCTCGTAGCGATGCCAGAGCACCAGCTCGCCGCGGTTCAGGTGGTTACCGTCCCGCACGTAGACCCACGGCTGGCCGAAGTTGGTGAGCTGAAAGAGCAGTCCCTGCTTGATCTGTTCGAACGAGCGGCTCGAGATGCGGTACTCGTCCGTCGCTTCGTTGTACTCGTAGACGAACAGCTTGTGCTTGTGGCAGAACTCCGGGGTCAGGAACTCGTCGATGAAGTTCACGTCATTATATAGAGAGCGGACCTGGAAAATCTTCTCGCGGCCCGCTCCCGCCCCTGTGTCCCAGTTCTTGCGCGCCTCCCAATCGTCGCACGCCTCCCAGTCGGGCCCGTGCCGGCCCTTGTCCCAGCGCTCCTCGATGTCGCGCAGCAGCTCGAGCCCCAGCTTATACGGGTTGAGTCGGCCGGGTTGTGTGGCCACGGTCCCGCTGTGGTGATCGGCGTAGTCCACCAGCTCCGAGTCCCTCAGGGCCCGCTGCGTCATGATCGTCGAATGCCAGTAGCTGGCCCACCCCTCGTTCATGATCTTGGTCCGGCCTTGCGGCGCGAAGTAGTACGCCTCCTCGCGCACGATCCCCAGCACCGTGCGCTGCCAGTTGGTCAGCGGCGCGTATTCCTGCAGGAAGCCCAGTATGTCCTTTTCCGGGCTGGCCGGGAACTGTTCTTCCTTCTTGCGCTCCTCCTGCATTCGTTCGGCCTCCGCCGCCAGCACCCCCTCGGGGTTGATGTACTCGTCCATGTACTCCTTGGCGGCGAGCCGGCGCGGCCGCGGCCGGCGCGCGGGGTGATCGGGGTCGACGTCGGCCGGCTCCGCGCGGCGGCGCTTGATGTACGGCGCGTTGTAGTCGATCAGGTTGTCGAGCGAGTGGCAGATGTCGAGAAAGCCCTCCACCTCATCTTCGCCGTACGACTCCATATAGCGGCGCACGCGGGAGGCGTGGTTGGCCATCTCGTCGACCATCTTCCGGTTCGTGTGCTCGAACGAGTAGTTGTTCTTGAAGAAGTCGGCGTGGCCATAGACGTGTGCCATGACCAGCTTCTGGTCGACCATCGGGTTCGCGGCCAGCAGATAGGCGTAGCACGGATCGTTGTTGATCACCATCTCGTAGATCTTCTGCAACCCGTAGGCGTAGCCCTTGGCCAGCGCGTAGTACTCCATCCCGAAGCGCCAGTACGGATAGCGCGCCGGATAGCCGCCGTAGGCGGCGATCTCGTTGATCTCGTCCCAGTCGAGGACCTCGAAGATCACGTCCAAGAAGTCGAGCCCGTAATCGCGGGCGTATCGCTCGATCTCGTTCTGCAGCTCGCGCAGCTCGGCGGTCAGCAATTGCGGCATCTACTTCCCCTTACCCAGGAAGTCGCGGATCGAATCGAGGATCGCCTCACGGTCCGGGATGTGCGATAAGGCGAGCTTGTCGTCCTCAACGTGCTCGCTCAGCGACTCGTAGAACTGGCCCGAACCGTAACGGCTCTCGACCTGGCCGTAGCCGAACAGGTTCACGACCGGCAGGATACGCTCGCTCAGCAGCTCGAAACACTTCTCGTCGTCGCCGCCCCCCCAATTGTCGCCGTCCGAGAAGTGGAAACAGTAGATGTTCCACTCCTGGGGGTCGTACTCGCCGGCGATGACCTTGGCGGCCAGATCGTAGGCGCTGGAGATCCGCGTGCCGCCCGACTCGCGCGTCGTGTAGAACGTCTCGCGGTCGACCTCCTGGGCCGCCGCGTCGTGAACGATGTAGCGGTTGGCGATACCGTGGTAATGGGCGCGGATCCAGGTGTCGATCCAGAACGATTCGATCCGCACGATCTCCTTCTGCTCGTTACCCATCGAGCCCGAGACGTCCATCATGTAGATGATGACCGCGTTCGCCACCGGCTCGGGCTCCTCCTTCCAGGAGCGGTAGCGGTAGTCGTCGCGCA
>JASFTI010000171.1:0-7398 GCA_050053635.1 Gemmatimonadales bacterium | reverse complement strand
GGCTGTGGATCCAGCCCGCCCTGGGAGGCGAAGCGGAGAAATTGATACCCGTGGCCGAGGGACGTTTCAGAGGAGAGAACGACCCGGTCGCCACCGTCGCGTTCATCGATGATGTTGACGGTCGGGTCATCGTGCAGGGATTCGGCAGCGCGTTGGTCGGTAACTACGGCTCCATCCCGGCGGCACGCGTCTGGCTCCGCTGGATCTTATCGATCCTCTCCATCGCCTTGATGGCGAGCGCTGTGGCTTTCGCTCTGGTCTGGGTGCCGCGGAAGATGTTGGGCCGGCTGCGGAACGCCCGGCACCTGAGTGTGCGTGCCTTCCCCTTGATTGCGGTCCTTGCGCTCGCGGCAGCGTTCGGCGTCTTGATGCTCTCCATGGACGACCCGCTGATGAAGCTCGGTCGACCGACGGCGCTGTCGGTGGGATTCTTCCTGATGACCCTGGTCTTCGCTGCAGCGGCGCTTGCCGGACTGGTGCAAGCGGTGCGGGCCCGCAGATGGGAGATCCACAGGGGCGTTTGGCTTCACGCGCTGCTGGTCTCGCTGGCGAACACCATGGCAGTTCTCTACCTGAGCTATTACGGCGTCATCGGGCTCCGGCCCTGGGGCTACTGACGGAGGACCCGGTGTGCCGGGTTCAGTGGCGCTGGAGATAGTCGAGTAGCACCGCGGCCATCACCTTCGCGCCGACGATGATGGACTCCTCATCGGCGACGAAGTCGGGACCGTGTGGCATGCCGGAGGTGCCAGCCGCGCTATTCGACACGCCGAGCCAGTACATCGCACCCGGGATGCGCTGTTGGTAGTAGGCGAAGTCTTCGCCGAAGTACGGCGTTATCTGGTTGATCTCGAGCAGCCTTTCCGGTCCGACGACGGAGCGGATCGCCGGCAGGGTGCTTCGCACCAGTTCCGGTTGGTTGACCATGTCGGGGAGAACCTGCCCTTGGTAATCAAGCTCGTAAGTGATGCCTTCCTGGTTGAGCCCGGCCAGCCGTTCGGCGATTCCTTCCCTGGCACGTGCGCGCGCTGCGGGGCTTCCGGCTCGCACCATGCCCGTGATAACCCGGACGCCGCGCTCCAGAGCCTGCGGCTCGCGGGTCATCGCCAAGACGTAGTCGGTGGGGGTGACGGCATCGCCAGTGCTCACCGAGCGGATCGCCCGAGCGTGGGTTCGAGCGGCGGCATCCAGGTCGCCCGCACCGCGCAGCGTAACGGTGACCCGGTCGAGGCCGGGTAGCGCTGGCCCTTCCACGCTTCCGATCTGACCGACTTCCAGCGGTGCGGAGTGGAACGCGAAGATGGCCTGCGGTGCCGGATCTTGGAGCACCCCGTCCTCGATCATCGCCAGGGCGCCCTGAATATTCTCCTCGGCGGGCTGAAAGATGAACTTCACCGTGCCCGGCAACTCGTCCCGGATGGCCGTGAGGGCCTCGGCGATTCCGAGGGCAACGGTCGTGTGAATGTCGTGCCCGCAGATGTGACGGACTCCGGGAGTCTGGGAGGCGAAGGACACGGGATCAGGAGCATTCGAGTAGACCGCGTCCATGTCGGCTCGGTAAGCGACTGTGGGGCCTGGCTTTGCGCCCTCCAGAACGCCCACGACGCCGTAACCGCCAACCCCCGTCTGCACCTCGACACCCAGTGAATGCAGCCGCGCCGCGACTATGCCGGAAGTCCGCTCCTCTTGACCGGAGACTTCCGGGTACCTGTGAATGTCGCGGCGAACCTCAATAAGATACTCGCGCACGTTTTCCAACCGACGCTCGATCTGCTCCAGCAGTCCCCCGCTCTGAGCGTATGCGGTCGTAGCACTCCAGATCACTGTGAAAGCAGTCAGGGTTCCGGCGCTGATCGTGCGGTACGTGAGGCCCATGGCGGTCGTCTCCAAATCGTAGTATCGGTCTCCACACTACGACCGGCTGCGAGCGCTAGTTTCGTTCGCAGTGCGTTCTGGCTACGGTCCTCGTCAGTACTGCATAAAAGGAACGTGCGTTTACTGCTCTATAGCGACCTGCCCGAGCGGCCCGATTACTCGGAGCGTGAGTATCGGCAAGCCTGAACCCCGTCTGTAACCTCACTTTTTTACAGTCACTTACGTCATTGGCCAGGTCCCTTTTTCATCGGCCTGCAGGCGGCTCGGTGCATATGCTGTTGCGTCGGGAAACGTGTCGGACCCCTCGCAACTTTTTTCGGTCTTATCATCGTCAGGACCGTTTGCACGAGCGCGGGGTATCGGTAAGTGAGCGCCCCTCCTCGTGCTCACCGCCGCGTTTCCCTCTCCACACATCTCCTTGCCGAACGGAACGGGCACTCGTCCGTTACCGCGACAAGCACTACCCGCCAGGAGAAGAAGAAGATGCTTCGCGCTGTGTCCCTCCTCGTAGTGATCGCAACCGTTCTCGCCTGCTCGGCACCGTCGTCTCTCATGCGACCATCTCCTTCCGCTCGGGTAGTGGCCGATACGACCTGGCTCGATCACCCGACGCCCATGCTGACCATGGAGGCTCTCGAGCAACTTGTGGAGCTGTGGGTCGAACGGAGGTATCCCGGCGCCTGCCTGCTGGGCGGGGTCACCGATCGAGACGGTGTCGGCAGAGTCGCCGAAATCACGGAAGTGTCACCGGCCGTCTATCCAAGTCGTTGCCCCACCAGAGGATACATCGGCGCGGTCCTCTTCTTCGATGCGGCGCAGGGCCGACTGGCCGAGACGAGCGAAGTGACCTGCCGGATGCTGATGCAGCATCCCGAGTGGGGTGTCGTCGGCGCGGTTAGCGGGCTTACCTACACGATTCTCCGGGACCCCGAGGGTAACATCGTCGGGGAGGGGCCGGCCCCGGTCGCCTGGTTCTGTGGCTGGCTCCGAAACGGGCCAACGATTGTGACCGCTGCTTCGACCTCCTGAAGCCGAAACACCCCTGGCGCGCAGTTTGCCTGTAAGCTGGTTCAGGCTGAAGTTTCCGCCTGTGTTGTAGCCCACTGACCATCGAGGCGGTTTGTGTTCAAAGCGTATGCTCGTAGTATGGGTGCGTCTGCGAAAGGAGAGACGGCGATGAAACTTGGTCGGGCGAAGAAGTCGTGGCTGAGTCTCGGCTCGGCGGGACTCATCGTGTTTCTGTTGCAGCCGTCCTGCGTCGGTTGGCTCAGTGCACAGACGCGCGGCTCAGAGCAAGAGCGTGGTCTGAGAGTCGTCATCACCAACGATGATGGTGTCGAAGAGCTCGAGGATCGTGTGGTTCCTCTAGCGCGAGCGCTGGCGGCTTTCGCAGAGGTCTACGTCGTCATCCCAGCCCAGAATCGAAGCGGCACGACGCATCACATGAACCTCTCGATGGGTAAACGGTCTCTGGAATCGGAGCTGGTCTGGTCGGGGCCGCTCGAGGAGGGCGACAGGCGCGTCGAGGTGTATGTGGTCGACGGATACCCGGCCGACTGCGTGGCTCTGGCGCTGGGCGGCATCTTGAGGAACGACCCGCCCGACCTCGTCATTTCCGGGCCGAACGGCGGCCCGAACCTCGGCCCCTCGTGGTTCGGTTCCGGCACCATCGGCGCGGCGCGCATCGCGGCGGTCTTCGGGGTCCCCGCCATCGCCATCTCCGGCCTGGACGATAGCGAAGAGGAAGCGGTGCAGGCGCTGGCCGCCTGGGTCGCGCAGCTGGCTCGCAGCGAGCTCGTACTGGGATTGGAGGCTGGGCAATACTTGACGGTCGCGCTGCCGCGGAAGTTGCCGCAGGAGATCGAGGGCATCCGCATCGCGCCCCGTGCCTCCGGTCTCGGTGGCCGCTACTTCGAGAAAGCGCCGCCGCTCATCGGCGAAGGCGACGAGGGCCCGCGGCAGGTCTGGCTGCTTCAGGTCCCCGAAGTGTCTGAGCTTCCGCCCGCCGACAGCGACATCATGCTCTACATCCAGGACTACATCGTCGTTACCCCGATGCGTGCCGACGAGCACGACTACGCGTTGATCGACGAGCTACGAGGCAGGCTGGCCGAGCTACCGGCCTGGCCCCCGGAGCGGAGACCCTAGGCCGCATCGTCCGCGAATCCTTGAATGACGGCGGGATCCTGTGGGTCCCGCCGTCGCCATTTCCGCCGCCGACCCGTGCCTCCGCTTGATTTCCGCTTGATGAGGCTGCCCCAACGTAGGCCCAGCGAGTTTCGCACACTTCGGCCGTACGAGCGAGGAGGAAGCCGGCCGGAAGGGTCGTACCGAGGGACGGAGGTGCCGCCCGATGAACGATGCACGAGACAGATACTTCCGCTGGCTCGTCGAGCACCGGCTCGAGGTGCTGGCGCTCAACGTCGTGCTGTTCCTGGTCGTCGCCGTCGGGGCCGGTCGCGTGCCGATCGACTACACGATGGAGCAGTTCTTTCCTGGTTGGGGGCCGCAGCGCGAGCGCTACGACCGCTACAAGCAGAGCTTCCCCAAAGAGGACGCGCAGATCTCGGTCTTCTGGAAGGACTCGCGGTCGCCCGGCGTCGCTCTCTATCGCGACCTGCACGAGGCGGCAAGCTACTTCGAGGAGGTCGGACTTCTCGACGTGCAGTGGTTGGGCAGCGTCGAGGTGGCCGAGGTCGAAGAGGTCGAAGGTGAGAGCGTCCTGCACGTCCATTCGCTGATTGAAGAAGAACGGCTGAGCGACGCCTACGTTCGGCAGGTTCTGGCCGAGCGTCGGGATGACGATCTCTACCGCGGGTACCTGTGGAACGCTGAACAGAGCGTGTTCGCGATCCACGGCACCCTCGATCCACGCGACATGGAAGACGACCTGAGGCGGCGCGAGATAGATGAAACTTTGCAGGGTCGGTTGGAAGCGCTGGCCGGCGATAGAGCGGAGTTCGCGCTGAGCGGGGTTCCCATAACCCGGTCGCGTATCCCTAAGCTCCTCGATGAAGATCAACGCCTGTTCGTCGGGGCCGGCCTACTGGTCTTCCTAGCCGTCCTCTTCTTCTTCTTCCGTCATCTGGGTCAGGTCGTGTTGTGTCTGGCCTCCATCGTGCCGGCCTACTTGAGCACCGTGACGTTGATCGGTCTGGTGGGGAAGCCGGTCACCGTGCTGACCGGCTTCATTCCGATCATCGTTTTGGTGGTCGGCGGCAGCGATGTCGTGCACTTGCTCTCCCGCTACCGGCACCTGCGTGGGCAACGAATCGGGAACGCCGACGCGATCGTCTCGGCCTTTTCCAGGCTGGTGGGACCTTGCTTCTATACATCGCTGACGACGGCGATCGGGTTCTTGAGTTTGGTGGGCACCCGCATCGGGATCGTGATGGACTTCGGCGTCTTCACCGCCGTGGCGATTTTCCTGACCTATGCGTTCAGTATGACCCTGCTCCCCGTGCTCTTGAGCTTCTACACGAGGCGCCGGTTCGACGATCGCGGCCTACAAGTGGCCTGGGCTCAGTGGCTCGTCGATGCCGCCGCAGGACTGGCGGTGCGCCCGGCGCGCAAGCTGCTGGCTGCCTTTGCGGTCGTGGCGCTGATCGGCCTCGCTCTGGGGCTGTCGCTGCGTGTCGATTCGTACCTGATCGATGATCTGAAGAAAGGTGCGGGGGTCAGGCGCGACCTGATCTGGATCGAGGACAACGGCTTCGGGATCTATCAGGTCGTGCTGTTCCTGCGCCAGACGGACGACCGGCCACTTCACGATCCCGCCGCGCTGCGCTGGTTAGAGGGTTTCCAAAGGTTCGTGGCCGACGAGCCCCCCGTTGTGACCTCCTTCGCGCTGCCCGATCTGTTGCGGCAGCTGCGCCGCGCGGCGCTGGACGGCGACGATGCGGACGAGGCGCTCCCCGGCACGGTCGAGGAGGCGAGCCAACTCATCTTCCTGGCCGAGCTGCAGGACGCCGACTTCTTCACCGATGTATATCGCGAGCTGGACGGCGAGGCGCAGGTCATCGTCATGGTGCGTGATGCCGGGTCGCGCGTCATGCTGCCGTTCCTGCGCAGGATTGATCGGTACCTGGAGTCGAATCCGCCGCCTGTAGGGAGCGCCTACTCGACGGGTACGGTGAAGCTGATCCAGAACTACTCGGCCCAGGTACTCAGGAACTTCGGCCCGAGCCTGGTCATCGCCATCGTCCTCATCCTCGCGGTGATGAGCTTCATGTTCCGCTCGCTGAGGCACGGCCTGCTGGCGCTGATCCCGAACTTCTTCCCGCTGCTGGTCCTGCTGGCCGTGATGAAGATCGCCGGCTTCGCACTCAAGCCGTCGACGATCCTCGTCTGCTCGATCTCCTTCGGCCTGGCCGTAGACGACACGATCCACGTTCTCAGCCGGTTCCGGCGCGCAATGGGCGATGGAATGCAGCTGCAGGCCGCGCTGCGGACCGCCGTGCGCGATACGGGCCCGGCGATCCTGATGACGACGCTGATCGTTAGCGCGGGCTTCTCGCTGCTGATGGGCTCACGCTTCGAAGTTCTGTTCCTGGTCGGCTTCATGACGATGGTGAGCGCGATCGCCGCGGTCACCGCCGACCTGTTCGTGTTCCCGGCGATCATCGCCGCCGCTTGGCGGCGATCTGAACGACGATCACACGCGCCGAGAAAGACGCAGGAGGCATTCGGTTATGAACATAGATACATCGAGATGGTGGACGCTGCGCCACCTCGCCTGGTACGCCGCGCTAATCCTGCCGCTGGCGGACTCGCCGCTGGCGCTGGCCCAGACGGCGGAGGAGCGTGGACTGGCCATCGCTCGCGAGGCGGAGCGGCGCAGTAGCGGCTACGCCGACTACACCGCGCAGCTGACCATGGTGCTGCGCACTCGCGACGGCAGGGAGCGGTTGCGTGAGATGCAGGTGAGCGGCCTGGCGATGAACGGTGACGGCGACAGGACGCTGATCGTCTTCGAGAATCCCCGAGACTTGCAGGGCACCGCCTTGCTGACCTTCAGCCACCCGCAGCAGAGCGACGATCAGTGGCTGTACCTACCGTCGCTAAAGCGGGTCAAGCGAATTGCAGCGGGCAACCGGGCCGGCTCGTTCATGGGGAGCGAGTTCGCCTACGAGGACATCGGCTCGCAACAGGTCGACAAGTTCACTTACCGCTACGTCCGCGACGAGACGTTGGACGGCGAGCAGGCGTTTGTGGTGGAGCGCTATCCCGTGGACTCGAGCTCGGGCTACTCACGCCAGACCGTCTGGGTGGCCAGCCGGGAGTACCGTCCACTGCGCATCGATTACTACGACAAAAACGGCGAGCTGCTGAAGACGCTGCGCTTCACCGGTTACCGCCACATCGCCGACATGTACTGGCGGGCGGAGCAGATGACGATGACCAACCACCAGACGGGGCGAACCACGACGTTGACCTGGACCGATTACGCGTTCGACACGGGGCTGACCGAGCGGGACTTCAGCCCCAACGGGCTGGCGCGGGCGAGGTAGAGATGTGGGCCGC
>JASFTI010000170.1:0-7428 GCA_050053635.1 Gemmatimonadales bacterium | reverse complement strand
GTCGCCACGCGTTACGGCCTGGAGTGCCTCCGAGACGACGCCCATCTCTTCGTCGCGTCCGGCGAGCCCCGTGGCCTTGAGACGGTAAAGCGCCGTCTTCTGGAAGACCTTCTGGGGGTCGATCTCAGCGGCGCTGGCCGCCTGACTGCGCCCCGACTGCTTGGCGTGGAATAGAGCCGTGTCGGCGGCCTGGAATAGCCCCTTGGCGTTGGTGGCGTCTTCCGGCGCCGTGGCGAAGCCGATGCTCAGGCTGATCGGTACCGTCAGATCGGCGTCGCGCAGCCGGAAGGGCCGGTCGCGGCATCTCTGTAGCAAGCGGTCCGCCATCTCCCGGGCCTCGCGGCGCGTCGACTTGGGGAGCAGCAGCATGAACTCGTCACCGCCATAGCGGACCGGCAGCCCCTCATCGCCGCCGACCTCTTTGACCAGCGTGGCCATCCAGGTCAGCGCCTGGTCGCCGGTGTCGTGCCCATGAGTGTCGTTGATCTGCTTGAACTGATCGAGGTCGATCATCAGCAGGGAGAGCGGGTAGTCGTCGTCGCGCTCCCAGCGGACCTTGTGTTCGAGGTAGCTGAGCAGGAAGCGGCGGTTGTGGATGCCCGTCAGCTCGTCCTCGAAAATCAGGCGCGAGGGGTCTTTGCCTATGTGCTCCAGGAGGTCTACGAGGTCCGCGTGCTGCATCGAAGCTGGATTCTCCTCCGCCGCTGGCGCATGCTGGCTCTGAACGACCGGGCCGTCCGTCTTTTCCCCCTTGGGTCGATACGTCGGCGGGACAGTCCGAGGACTGGTGAGTGATCCGGCGCACTCTCTGCCGTGCCGAAGGGGGGAGGGAACGGGGGTCCGGGAGGCCGACTCCCGGATGCCTCGATCGGCTCAAAAAACTAGAAAATAAAGACTTATAACGCAATCTTCCCGGGAGAGCGACTTGGCAGAGCGCTGCGGGGAGCGGCTTTCGACAACTGGCTGCCGGATTGGACCCGCCTTATCTTGCCGGCGACCCGATCACCTTCTGACAATGCGAAACGAGCAGAGAAACGATGGCGATGAACATGCGGAATCGGAGCTTTCTGACCCTCGAGAAGTGTGCGCCCGAGGAGATCCTCTACCTGCTCGACCTCTCGAAGGATCTGAAGGCGGCGAAGATGGAGGGGAAGGAGAAGCAGCGCCTCAAAGGCAAGAACATCGCTCTCATCTTCGAGAAGACCTCGACTCGTACGCGCTGCGCCTTCGAAGTCGCCGCCTACGACCAAGGCGCGCACGTCACCTACCTGGGACCTAGCGGGTCGCAGATCGGCCACAAGGAATCGATGAAGGACACGGCACGGGTGCTCGGCCGCATGTACGATGGCATCGAGTACCGCGGATTCGGCCAGCGCATAGTGGAGGAGCTGGCTAAGTACGCTGGGGTCCCCGTCTGGAACGGGCTCACCGATGAGTACCATCCGACCCAGGCCGTCGCCGACGTCATGACAATGAACGAGCAGACCGACAAGGCGCTCGAGAACGTCGCCTTCTGTTACCTGGGCGATACGCGCAATAACGTAGCGAACTCGCTATTGGTCTGCGGCTCGAAGCTCGGAATGGATGTGAGGCTGGCGGGCCCGAAGTCGCTGTGGCCCGATGAAGATCTGGTAGCGCGTTGTCGCACCTACGCCGAGGAGAGCGGCGCGAAGATTTTCTTGACCGAGAGCGTCAAGGACGGCGTGAAGGACGCCGACTTCCTCTACACGGATGTCTGGCTATCGATGGGCGAACCGGAGGAAAAGTGGGCGGAGCGGATCAAGCTGCTCAAGCCTTACAGGATCGACATGGATGTGTTAACGCTCACCCGCGTCCCATCAGTGAAATGCCTACACTGCCTACCGGCTTTCCATAATCGCGAGACGACGGTAGGCCAGCGGATCTATGAGAAGTTCGGTCTGGATGGGATGGAGATTACCGAAGACGTGTTCGAGTCGGAGCACACCATCGCCTTCGACCAGGCCGAGAATCGGATGCATACGATCAAGGCCATCATGGTTGCAACCCTGGTGGGTCAGTAGGAGCCGAGATCCGGAGGGTAAAGGACGGCGCGGTAAACGCCGCCTTCCTGGGCGACCTCGACCCGATATCTTTCATAACTAAACGACACAGCGAGCCGAAGAAGCCGCATGGCGCGTGCGGGTTAACATTGACATCGCTGGGAAATTTTTGTTTCCTAGCTTCTCTTGAGAATAACAGACGTTAGGTGATCGTGCTCCGTGATCCGGGGGTAGTCGCCATGGAAGAACAGGGCCGCATCCAAGGCCAGCAGGGGCTGGAGGAAATAGGCATCCGCAACGTCAACACGTTGTGGTGGAATCTGACCACGCCGGCGCTCTACGAGCACGCCTTGCAGCGGCGCGAGGCGCTGCTCGCCCACCTGGGACCGCTGGTCGTTCGTACGGGGCAGTTCACCGGCCGCTCGCCCAACGACAGGTACGTGGTGCGGGAACCGTCGAGCCAAGACAAGGTGTGGTGGGGACCGGTCAACCAGGCCATCGAGGAGGACCGCTACAGGGCACTGCGCGCCCGACTGACCGCCTACTTTCAGGGCAAGGACCTGTACGTCGAGGACTGCTACATCGGCGCACAGCCCGCTAGCCAGATGCCGATCCGGGTCGTCACCGAAACCGCATGGCACAAGCTCTTCGCCCGCAACATGTTTCTGCGCGAGCACGATCCAGAAAGGCTGGCTCGGCACCGACCCGAGTTCAATATCATCCACGCACCGGGATTCAACGCCGACCCGGAGGTCGACGGGACGCGGTCGGAGGTCTTCGTCCTGGTGCACTTGGGCCGCCGGGAAACGATCATCGGCGGGACCTCGTATGCGGGTGAGATCAAGAAGGCCATGTTCACGGTGATGAACTACTACCTCCCGCTGCAGGGCGTGCTCTCGATGCACTGTTCGGCGAACTACGGGAAAGACGAGAACGACGTGGCCATCTTCTTCGGGCTGTCGGGCACGGGGAAGACGACCCTGTCGGCGGATCCGGAGCGGGCGCTGATCGGCGATGACGAGCACGGCTGGGGCGATGAAGGCGTCTTCAACCTCGAGGGCGGCTGCTACGCCAAGGTGATCCGTCTCGATCCGGAGACGGAGCCGGAGATCTACGAGACGACCCGTAGATTTGGGACGATCCTGGAGAACGTGGCGATTGACAGCCGCACGCGGCGCGTCGATCTCGACAGCGACGCGTTCACGGAGAACACCCGTGCCTCGTATCCGATCAGCCACATCCCGAACGCGTCGAGAACCGGCAGGGCGGGTCACCCGAAGACGATCATCATGCTCACCTGCGACGCGTTTGGGGTACTACCGCCCGTGGCGCGCCTCGACAATGCGCAGGCGATGTACCACTTCCTGTCGGGCTACACCGCTAAGGTGGCAGGCACCGAGCGCGGTGTGACCGAGCCGCAGGCCACGTTCAGCGCCTGCTTCGGCGCACCGTTCATGGCACTGAACCCGGCGGTCTACGCGGATCTCTTGGGACGAAAGATCGCAGAGCACGACGCTCAGGTTTGGCTCATCAACACGGGCTGGAGCGGTGGGCCGTACGGAGTCGGCGAGCGGATAAATCTCCCCTACACCCGGGCTATGGTCCGTGCCGTGCTGAATAGGGAACTCGATGGTGTGCCGATGAAGGAGGATCCGGTGTTTGGCGTGCGGGTGCCGGAGGCGGTCCCCGACGTGCCGCTGGAGCTGCTGCAGCCGCGGGGTACCTGGTCGGACCCGGGCGCGTACGACGAACAGGCGGCGAAGCTCGCCGAGATGTTCGCGGAGAACTTCGAGAAGTATGCCGCCGACGCGTCGGAAGAGGTGAAGGCCGGCGGTCCGCGCGCAGCGGCTTGAGCATATCGAGGTGACGATGTCTGGTCGCACGAATAGCAGCGAACTGGCGGTCGCGGAGCTCTACCGGCGGTACCTGCGCGATCCGGACTCCGTCGATCCCGGCTGGCAGGAGGTCTTCAGTCGGCTCGATGAGGAGGCGCGCGAGTATCTCGAGTCGCTGGACGGTGCACTGGCCCCGGCGGGCGCGCCGTCCGAGCCGGCAGCGGCGATCGCGGGTGAGGCGCGCGCCGCCGCCCTCGACTCGATCAGGGCACTCATGCTGATCCGCTCTTACCGGGTCCGCGGCCACCTGGAGGCCGATCTCGACCCGCTCGGCCTCGCGGCCAAGCAGCCGCACCCCGAGCTCGACCCGGCGACCTACGGTTTCGGCGAGGGGGATTGGGACCGCCCGATCTACATCCACGGGGTTCTGGGATTGGAGAGCGCGACGTTGCGGGACATCATGCGAGTGCTGCGTCGTGACTACACCGGAACCATAGGCCTCGAGTTCATGCACCTCCAGGATCCCGATCAGAAGGCCTGGATCCAGAAGCGTATGGAGGGAGTTCTCCATCACAGCAAGACCAAGGATGAGGACAGAGTCACGATCCTCCGGCGGCTGACCGAAGCGGAGACCTTCGAGAGGTTTCTGGATCGGAAATACACCGGCACCAAGCGTTTCGGGTTGGAGGGTGGCGAGTCGGCGCTGCCGGCACTGGAGACAATATTGCGTTGTGCGGTAGCTATGGGTGTGCGTGAGATCGTGATCGGCATGGCGCACCGCGGTCGCCTGAACGTGCTGGCCAATGTGATGCGGAAGCCGCTCGCGGCGATCTTCCACGAATTTCAAGGCGGCGCCTCGTCACCGGACGAGATCGGCGGGTCGGGTGACGTGAAGTATCACCTGGGCACCTCGAGCGATCGGGAGATCGGCGGCCAGAACGTTCACCTGACTCTGGTGCCGAACCCTTCCCACTTAGAGGCCGTCGATCCCGTGGTGGTGGGTAAGGTACGCTCGAGCCAGGACCAGCGCGGCGACGACGAGCGTTGCCGTGTCATGGGCCTCTTGATTCACGGCGATGCCGCTTTCGCCGCCCAGGGGGTCGTTGCCGAGACGCTTCAGTTCACCGACCTGGAGGGCTACACCACCGGTGGCATCATCCATCTCATCATCAACAACCAGATCGGGTTCACCACGAACCCGCTGGCCGCGCGATCAAGCCCCTACCCGTCAGACCTGGCAAAGGGTATCCAGGCGCCGATCGTGCACGTGAACGGCGACGACCCCGAGGCGGTCGCCCAGGCCGCCGCCTTCGCCGCCGAGTACCGCCAGATCTTCAAGCGCGACGTGGTGATCGATCTCTGCTGCTACCGGCGACACGGCCACAACGAAGGCGACGAGCCGGCGTTCACTCAGCCGCTGATGTACAAGAAAATCAGGACACATCCCACCACGCGTGAGATCTACGCGAAACGGCTCATGGAAGAGGGCGTGCTGCCACCCGATGAAGTGGAGACGCTCGTCGCCGAATCGCAGGCGCGGCTCGAAGAGGGATTTGCCGCCGCCGAAGACTATACCCCGAGCAAGGCGGACTGGCTCGAGGGCGCCTGGCTGGGGCTGGAGGCGGCGTCATCCGACGGCTGGCAGCCGCCTGATACCGGAGTGGAGCTAGACAGCTTGCGCGAGGTCGGCACGGCCCTGACGACCGTGCCCGACGGATTCAACGTAAATCGCAAGATCGCCCGGCAGCTCAAGGCGAAGGCCGAGATGTTCGATTCCGGTGCCGGGCTCGACTGGGCGACCGGCGAGGCGCTGGCCTTCGGGACCCTCCTACTCGATGACCATCGCGTGCGTCTGTCCGGTGAGGACAGCATTCGCGGGACCTTCTCACAGCGTCACGCCGCCTGGATCGACCAGGAAACCGAAGAGGCTTACATCCCGCTCAACCATATACGTGAAGGACAGAAAACATTCGAGGTCATAGACAGCCCGCTCAGCGAGTTCGGCGTGCTGGGATTCGAATACGGCTACGCTATCGATGAACCGCGAGCCCTCGTTCTCTGGGAGGCACAGTTCGGCGACTTCGCCAACGGTGCCCAGGTCATTATCGACCAGTTCATCGCCGCCGGCGAATCGAAGTGGCTGCGCATGTGTGGGCTGGTGATGCTTCTGCCCCACGGCTACGAGGGCCAGGGCCCCGAACACTCGTCGGCGCGACTCGAGCGATTCCTGCAGCTCTGTGCCGAAGACAACATGCAGGTTGTCAACTGCAGCACGCCTGCCAACTACTTCCACGTGTTGCGCCGCCAGCTCCATCGCGGGTTCCGTAAGCCGTTGATCATCATGACCCCGAAGTCGCTGCTGCGACACAAGCGGGTGCTGTCGAGGCTGGAGGACTTTGGACCGGGCACGCGATTCCAGCGGGTCATGGAGTGCGAGCAACCCTGCGACCCGAAGGAAGCGCGACAGGTCGTGCTCTGTAGCGGCAAAGTCTACTACGACCTGTTGGAGGAGCACGAGAATCGCGATGCGGGGGATGTGCAGATTCTGCGCATTGAGCAGCTTTATCCGTTCCCGAAAGACGACCTGGCGGAGCAGCTCGCGCCTTATTCACACTGCGCTTTGGTTTGGTGCCAGGAGGAGCCGGAGAACATGGGCGCCTGGACCTATATCGCCGATCGCGTCGCCGAGGTCGCGGAGCGGCTCGGCTTCGCCCAGCCGCGACCGCGGTATGCGGGTCGCGCGCCAGCGGCTTCGCCGGCCGCGGGAGTGCACCGGCGGCACCAGAAAGAGCAGGAACGCCTAGTCGACGAGGCGCTGACCATCACGCCGACCGGCAAGCAGAAAGCGAAGTAGTGTCATGGCAATCGACGTTGTGGTTCCCGAGCTCGGGGAATCGATCACAGAGGGCACGGTAGCCACCTGGCTCAAGGAACCGGGCGATCCGGTGGCCGCCGATGAGCCGCTGCTCGAGTTGGAGACCGACAAGGCGACGCTCGAGATCCCGGCTCCGGCCGCCGGAGTGCTGAGCGAGATCCTCGTCCAGGAAGGCGAAGACGTGGAAGTCGGGGCGCTTTTGGGCCGCATCGAGGCCGGGGACGGCGAGGTCGCCGCTCAACGCCCCTCCGAGCAGGCCGCTCCCGAGGATACAGCCGCCGAGCCTGCCGCCTCCACCGAGGATAAGGCCCCCGAGCCCGACTCCAGCGCTCCGGCCCGAGCAACGTTGCCAGCGCCTGCCGGACCGACGACACCGGTAGCATCCCCGAGCGTCGACCCGGCGGACATCCCGCGCAGTGGACCCGAAGGTGAAGTAACGCTGAAGGACCTGGAGTCGGTTCTCGAGCGGACGCCGGCATCTGCGTCGGCTGAAGGGCGTCGCGAGGAACGGGTCCGCATGTCGCGGCTGCGGCGCGCCGTTGCCGCGCGGCTGAAAGACGCGCAGAACACAGCGGCAATCCTGACGACGTTCAACGAGGCGGACATGAGCGCGGTGATCGATGTGCGTAAGCGTTACCGCGACAGCTTCGAGGAGAAGTACGGCGTGCGGCTCGGTTTCATGTCGTTTTTCGTCAAG
>JASFTI010000169.1:0-7431 GCA_050053635.1 Gemmatimonadales bacterium | reverse complement strand
AAGACGGCGACTTCGATCGCAAGGTCGAGGTCATCGAGGAGGTCGATGGCTACGTACCGAGGATCGTCGACCTTCAGCCCGATGTGATCCTCGTCACTGGCGACCACTCCACTCCGGCCGCCTTGCGCAGCCACAGCTGGCACCCGGTGCCCTTCTTGCTCTGGTCGCCGACCTGCCGGCGCGATGAAGCGGACCGCTTCGGGGAGAGGTGGTGTCGCGGCGGCGAAGGAGGGCTGTGCCGTTCCGAGGACCTCATGCCGCTAGCGCTCGCCCACGCTGGGCGCCTGGCGAAGTTCGGGGCTTAGGCGCGGGACGTCGAATGCACTGGGAAACGCTCAGCTTCGACTGCTACGGGACGCTGGTAGACTGGGTCGGTGGCATCACGAGAGCGTTCAGCGAAGCTGCGGCCCGCGACGGCGTCGAGCTGGCAGCGCAAGATGTGATGGCCGCTTACCACGAGCTGGAACGCGAGGTCCAAACGGACACCTACCGTTCCTACCGGGAGGTGCTGGCCGAGACGGCGCTGAGGGTGGCAACGGAGTTGGGCTGGCCTCTGGCGCCGGAGCGCGCCGGGTTCCTCGCCGAATCGCTGTCCAACTGGCCGGTCTTCGCCGACACGCGCCCAGCGCTCGAGCGACTGAAATCGCGCTACAAGCTGGCGATCCTCTCGAACATCGATGACGACCTGCTGGGGGCCACGGTCCGGGGTATCGGCGTCGAGTTCGACTGGACCGTAACCGCGCAACGGGTTTGCAGCTACAAACCCGGACACGCGCATTTCCTGGCGGCGCTGGAGCGTGTCGATGGGGGTCGCCGGCGTCTGCTGCACGTGGCGCAAAGCAAATTTCACGACATCCGCCCTTGCGCAGAACTGGGTGTCGATTGCGTATGGGTGAATAGACAGAGGGAGGAGTTGGACGAGGGGTTGGAGCCCGTCCACGTGGTGAAGGATCTGGCAGAGCTGGTGGAGTGGCTTGCTTTCAGTGGACTGTAGGCGGCAAGCGGTGATACCGTAGATGATCTACGACCACACCGCATACCGCATACCGCACACCGATGATCGGAGCGTGAAACCAACCAGAAACGAGGAGTCATGACTGAGAGTGACCGAAAGAAACGAATCGTGATAATGGGCGCAGCGGGACGCGACTTCCACGACTTCAACACCTACTTTCGGGGCAATCCCGACTACGAAGTCGTCGCCTTCACTGCCACCCAGATTCCCAACATAGAGGGCCGGCTTTACCCCGGTAAGATCGCTGGGCCCGAATATCCAAACGGCGTGCCGATCCTGCCAGAGGAGGATCTGGAATCCGTCATCGAGCGTGAACAGATCGACTTCTGTACCTTCTCGTATTCCGATGTCTCTCACGAGTACGTCATGCATGTCGCCAGCCGTTGTCTCGCTGCCGGAGCTGGCCTCATGCTGCTCGGCCCGCGGCAGACTCTCCTCGACTCTAAATGGCCGGTGATCGCTGTCTGTGCCGTGCGCACCGGAGCAGGGAAGAGCCAGACGACCCGCTACGTAGTCGGGCGGTTGCGTGAGTTCGGTCGTAAGCCGGTTGTCGTTCGACACCCCATGCCTTACGGCGACCTCGTCAAACAGCGAGTGCAACGCTTTGAGACTTACGATGATCTCGAGCGGCACGAGGTCACGATCGAGGAGCGCGAGGAGTACGAGCCCCACCTGAGCCAGGGTACGATCGTCTATGCCGGCGTCGACTACGAGGCGATCCTTCGCCAGGCGGAGGGCGACGGCGATGTGGTCCTCTGGGACGGCGGCAACAACGATCTGCCGTTCTTCCGGCCAAACCTGCATATCGTCATCGCCGATCCACACAGGGCGGGACACGAACTGATCTACCACCCCGGCGAGGCGAACCTGCGCATGGCAGATGCTGTGATCATCAACAAGGTGGGTTCGGCGCGCGCCGAGGACGTGGAAACCGTCCGCAGCAATACTGCGGCCGCCAACCCGCAGGCCCGCGTCTTCAGCGGGCGCTCGCCGCTGACCGTCGACAAGCCCGAGGCCCTTAAGGGCAAGCGTGTGCTTGCCGTCGAAGATGGGCCCAGCCTGACCCACGGCGGGTTGCCGCTTGGCGCCGCCAGTCTGGCTGCGCAGGAGTACGGTGCGAAGGAGCTGGTGGACCCGCGGCCGTTCGCTGTCGGCTCTATCGTCGAGACGTTCGAGAAGTACTCGGGCACGGGCCCGGTCCTGCCAGCGATGGGCTACGGCGAAGAGCAGGTGAATGAGCTGGCCGAGACTATTCGCAACTCGGACGCCGATGTCATAGCCATCGGCACGCCGATCGATCTGGCCCGGCTGATCGACATCGGCCGGCCGACGGTGCGGGTGACGTACGATCTTGCGCTGGACGAGCCGGAGGCGCTGGACGAGCTGCTGCGACGGGCGATCGGAGGATAACAGGTAGGCGGTAGGCAGTAGGCGGTGGGCAGTGGGAACAAAGCTTTCTGCACCGCCCACCGCCTACTGCCTACCGCCAGCCTAACACCCGGGAGAATGGGAATCGTAACAACAGCTGCTGAACTGCATAAGCGCGCAATCGTAATCGACGGCCACAACGATCTGCCGTGGCGCCTGCTGGCGAAGGCGGGTTCGAGCTTCGAGCTATTCGATCTGGCCGTCCGTCATGACGATGGCCACACCGACATCCCACGACTTCGTGAAGGTGGGGTCGATGCTCAGTTCTTCGCTGCCTACGTACCGTCGGACCGCGAGGGGCCAGGCGCCGCCCGCCTCGCCCTCGAGCAGATCGATCTGATCCGGCGTATGGTGGCGCGCTACGCCGACTTCGAGTTGGCGCTCAGCGCGGCGGACGTGCGGAGAATCGCCGGGTCCGGAAAGATCGCGGCGCTCATCGGCGTCGAGGGCGGTCAAGCGATCGAGAACTCACTTGCTGTCCTGAGGATTTTGTACGCGCTCGGGGCACGTTACCTGACTTTCACCCACATCGATTCCACCGACTGGGCGGACGCCGCGACCGACGAGCCGCGGCATGGAGGCTTGAGCGGGTTCGGCGAGGAGGTGGTTCGCGAGATGAACCGACTGGGCATGCTGGTCGACATTTCGCACGTATCAACAGATACGATGGCCGACGCGCTGAGGGTCAGCCAGGCGCCTATCTTGGCCACACACAGTGGGGCCCGCGCGGTTAATGCGAACTCGCGGAACGTGCCCGATGACATTCTGCGCCAGGTCCGTACGAACGGTGGCGTCATCATGGTGAACTTCTACTCCGGGTTCCTCGTGCCGGAGGCGGCCGGAGTAGCCCGCGACATGCTGAGCGCTTACCGGGAGGCGCGGGCGCGGTTCGGCGAAGACAGCGCCGCGCTGGAGCACACGATGCACCAGTGGGAGGAAGGGCATCCCATCCCGGCCGGCACGGTGTCGGACGTGGTCGATCATATCGACCATATCGCCGAGATAGCGGGGGTCGATCACGCCGGATTGGGCTCGGACTTCGATGGCATCATAAACACTCCGGAGGGCTTGGAGGACGTGTCGAAGTTCCCGGCCATCACCGAAGAGCTGCTGCGGCGAGGCTACAGCGAGGCGGATATCCTCAAGATCCTTGGCGGCAACGTCCTGCGGGCGCTGGAGGCCGCGGAGCAAGTGGCGCAGCGACTGAGCGCCGGCACAACCTGACCGTCAAATCCGGGCCGCGCTCTTCAGGCGCGCATCTCGCCACCGCGCTCCAGGACCATCAGGAACTCGTCGATCGTGTGACGCCCGCGGTCCTCGCGGTACCAGCGTAGAACGGGCTTGTTGACTTCCTCCCGTTTGTCTGTCAGCCGTCCGGCGCGGAGCGCTCTCAGCTTTTCCCTGAACAGAGCCTGCGCTGGCGCCGGCCGCGGACCCCACCAACCGAGCTGGCGCATGTCCTCATCAAACACGATCGCCACTGGTATCGACCGGCCGCCGTGACTCAGGTAACCATCCATTATGTCTGGGTTCTCGTCACGCTGGAAGACGCGCAGCTCGATCTTCTCGGGGGCCGCAGCGGCGAGCTTCGCGAGTATCGGGACGAGTGAGGCAGCGTCTCCGCACCAATCCTCCGCTAGTACGGCGACGAACCGCCTGCCCGGCAGCTCCTTCGTGCGCAACACGGCGTTTTCCGGCAGCTCGAGGTGATCGTAGACGCCGGCCCAGAGCCCTTGATGCTTTTGAACCAGCTTTCGGTAGTCGTCGTAGGCGAGTCCGGTTTCGAACCGTTCCTGTGTCAGCGTTGGCATAGGTCCTCGACAGGCTAATTCCTGGGTCGGTGGCTGGCCGTGCAGTCGTCGGACGCCGTGCCGGGTGTCGGCGGTGCCGGGTTGCGCATACCTGCATACCTCGTACCTAAGCGGAACCAGCGCAGCAGCTCATGGTAAGACTTCTTAGGCGTTCCTCCAAGAGGTGAGGGAACCGCCGCAGCGGCCCGGTGGAGGCGCTCACCGGGTGGACGGTCGCCTTCGCCGGCGGCGCTCTCGCGTTCACCGATAGCGCGAACGGACACGACTGCTTATACTTAGGGGACTTCCGAGCCCCCACGGGGGTAGTATGCCCCGGGACCGCCGACATCCCCCGCAGCTAAGCAAGGTGCACGAGTACTGCTATGACCAGCCCCAAGAGCGGATCGGCTGATCGCCGTGCTGCCCGCGCCGCACACGCGGGCAGCGGAAAGGCGCCCGAGCTCTTCACGCTCGGGGGCGTCCGGCTCGTGCGCCAGGGCGTCGATGAGACGTCGAAGCTGGGGCCCAAGCACCTCGCTCTGCTGGTCTACCTGTTCCATGAGGCGCGTCCCATGCACCCCTCGGAGGTCACCGAACTCCTGGGGCGCGGCCAGGAAGAGGAGAAGGAGACGGAGGGGCTCGTCCGAGCGGTCGGCTGGCTTAGAGAGAACGTCCCGGGCATCAACATTCGGCTCACCGGCGAAACGGTCGAGGCGTTTGGCGGTGTCACTCTGGATACGCGGCAAGTCGATGCGGCCATCGACGGCGGCGATCCACACCATGTCGAGGAGCTTTACGTCGGCGAGTTTCTCGAGGGGTTCGAGTCCGGGGCGCCCGCCTTCGATGAGTGGGCGCAAAGGGAGCGGGGTCGCCTGAAGCGGGCGTGGAACCATGCCATGCTGTCGGCGGCTCGTGATGCGGAGCGCCGCCGCAAGTGGCTGCTAGCCGCCGACTGGTGGTCTGTGCTGGTCGCCCGGGCGCCGATGCGCGGCGAAGCGGTGGCCGGCTTGCTCGGTGCGCTGGCTGACTCCGGCCAACAGCAGGAAGCAGCCCGCGCTTACGCCGACTACGCGAATCGACTCAAGGAGTCTGGAATCGCGCAGCCGGCGGACCCGGTCAAGCAGGTGATCTCCAAGCATAAGCTGCTGCGGGACATCGCGGAGGGCCGCATCAAACCGCCGCCCCGGGCGCCAGAGGCAGCGAGGCCGGCACCCAAACCGGAACCCGCCGCCGTCGACCAGTCGGTGCCGGACATCGACATCGAGCCATCGCCGCCGCCCAAGAAGCCTGCTCCGTCGGCGCCCCCTGAGTCGCCGGCGCCGAAGCCGGGAGTCGCGCCGGTGACCGGCTTCGAGGCCGGCGCTCCACCGCCCATGCCGACGCAAGCGTCGGCAGAGTCCGACGAGTCGACGCCGCCCAAGGAGGAGTGGGACGACATCGTCGATATCGCATCCACCGATGAATTCGAGATCGACATAACGCCGGCGCCCAAGGTTACGCCGCCACCCGGGCCACGGCCGCCGGATATAGGGCCCGACGCCAAGCGACCCGTAGACAAAGACGCGCCGCCCAAACCGAAGCCCGCGCCTCCACCGAGGGGCCGCAGACCGGACGACGACGCGCTCAAGCAGGCGCGCGAGGCGGCCAAGGAATTCCATCACACCCCGACCGGATTCGTGCGCCACGAGATCACTTCGGTCCGTAAGCCGTGGGGACCGGCGTTGCGTAAGTGGTGGGATGATCTCGCGCCGGCCCGCGCCAGGGCCGCCGAGCTGGGCCTCGCCGCCCTTCAGGCGGCGGCCGCCGCCCTCGTGCTCGGCCTGCAACTGGCCGGCCGCGGCCTCAAAGCTCTGGGGCTGAAGACCGGGGCTTCGTTGACCGCGATGGGCGGCAGGGTCAAGGCGAGGCGCCAGGCGGCGGCCGAGACCCGGGCCCGGCGCGCGGAGCTCAAGAGCGAGCAGCGGGCGCAGAGGGCGGCGGAGCGGGACGCCCAGAAGGAGGCGAAGCGAGCCGCGCGGGAGGCGAAGAAGGAGGAGAAGAAGGAGGAGAAGAAGGAGGCGAAGCGGGCCGAAAAGCAGGCGAAACAGGAAGCCAAACGGGCGGAGAAGGAGGCACAGCAGGCGGTGCTCGAGGCTCCGCTCGAGACGTCGCCCCCACCCGAGAACGCCGAAGCCGCGCCGTGGGAAGACGACTCGGTCGCCGCACCCTGGGACCAGGAGTTTGACAAGCCGCCGTCCGTCCCGGAGCCTGACAAGGCGGCAGCCGCGGCCGTCGACTTCGCGGCGCCGGCCGCGGAAGTGCCGCTGGTCGAGGTAACGCCGCCCAGAGTGAGACGGAAGCGCCGGCCGATCGGCCCGCTACTGCGTCGCTTCCGCTACGTGCCGGTCGTACTGGTGCTCGTCGGACTTGCCGTCGTCTTTGGGCCCGGGCTCGTCGGGGTGATCGGTGGGCTCACTCAGGAGCTGCCATCCCAGCTGCCTGATGTGGAGGCGCCCTCTCTACCGAGGGTCTCTCTGCCCCGCGTGACGATCCGCACACCAGCGTTCGTCGAGACGGGTGTCTCGAGAATCGCCGAGATGTTCTCCGGACCGCTGTTCGAGGAGAGTGGTGAGTGGCTGCTCCTGGCGGACGTCGAGATCGTGGGGCCCGATGGGGAGAGCGCTCCGGCGACCGCCGACGGTGCAACGGCCGCGACGCTCGGCCTGGTGCTCGAGGCCGACCTGATCCAGGCAGGCTACTTCAACTTGGTGCCACGCGAGCGGGCGCTGATCGCCAAGCGGAGAACGGGGGGCTCGAGGTCGGAGGCCCTGCCACTGGCCGACGCGCTGAATCTGGCTGGCGCGGCCGGCTATGCCGCGGTCCTCGGCAGCCGAGTCACCCACTACGAAGTGGCCGACAGCGTGAGCCTCCAGGTGTTCAACGCGGCTGGCGACACGCTGTACGGTGTCGCTGCCGAGGTGTCGGAGGAATCGAGCACGCTGGAGACCCTGGCGGGCCTTACCCGAGCGGTTCGCCGTCGTCTGGGTGAGCCCCGTGACGAGATCGAGGCCAGCCTACCTCCCAGGCAGGCGCTCTCCACGTCGTCGACGGCGCTCGATGCGTACGCGCGAGCACGCTTGCACCACTTCGCCGGACGCTATCCGCAGGCGATCGCCGCGGCGCGTCAGGCCCTCGCCCGCGATTCGACCTTCGCACTCG
>JASFTI010000168.1:0-7489 GCA_050053635.1 Gemmatimonadales bacterium | reverse complement strand
TCTCCTTACAGGTTACACCTACCACGAACCACTCCCGTGCCCAACTGTCCGAAAAGTGGATGCTGTGCCTAAAGAGCACGACCTGCTTGCCTTCGATCTTTCCGTGCACGACGTCCTTCGGAATGACCTTCCCGAGAGACGGAGACCTGAAGCGGCCGATGCCGTCGAAATCTCGGGCAAACTCCAGCACCTTGCCGTCGTCCTCTTCCTGATAGCGAAGTGCATGCCTGGAGGCGAAGTCTCGAAATAGGCCAGCCTTCGCCTCTCGCTGCTTCCGGGCGCTGTGAACGATCGCGTATACGAAGAAGGCGATGAAGAGGAGCAAGCCGATCGGAATTAGGACGTCGCTAGTCAAGAAGAATCTCCTCTGCAGTCCATAAAGGGTCGACAATCCGGTCGCATCGAGATAGAGCTCCGCCACGAGCATCGGATCGAGCCCCTGCTCCGTAGGCGTCGACACGTTCCAGTCATCCCCAGGTAGCGGTGCGTATTCAACCGCTTCCAGCTCCTCCGTCCGAGGTCGCAGAATCTCCGCAATCTGGGGACGATTGGCTCTGATCTGCTCGTAGTCCAGCTCCAGTCCCAGCGGCCCAAGGGCCTTTTTGAAGCTATCGTAGATGTCTTTGACATCATCGAAAGGATCCGCGACGGCTTCCGCCGCAGTATTCCCGAAGTTGTCCCTTAGATACTTGTTGGCACCCTTGTCCAGCAGGGCCTCGACGATCTCCGTACGGCATAGGAAAGCGGCGGTGTGAAGTGCAGTTGCCCACTGGGGTTCGTGATGTTCAGGCCGGCCGCGGCCATGAGGCCACCGCGGACGGCACAACGAGTGTGCAGGGGTTCTCGCACGAGTGAGGGAGGTGACTCAATCTAGGCCAACTACCGGAGTCGAGCTAGCGAGGGTACAAGGCCTGTATCGCGGCAGTATCTTCTCAGCCTTCTTCCTGAATCCAAGCCCGCACGCGGTTGGGAGTCTCGCCGGTCCAGTTGCGGAAGGATCGGAAGAAAGAGTTGGGATCTTCGAACCCGAGCGGGAGTGAGATCTCGCCCCCCGAGAGCGCCGAGTTCTTCAGCTAGTGACTTGCCAGCTCTTCCCGGGTCTTGTTGAGGCTGAGTTGGAAGCTGCCGCCCTCGTCTCTCAGTCTGCGCTGGAGAATCCGTTTGCTGACGCCGAGCTTCGTCGATACCGCATCGATCGAAGTGCTGCCGCTGGGGAGCAGCTCCAGGAGCGCACCGTGGACCCGGTCGGATATGCTGGCCGCTTCGTCCAGTTCCGACAGCCTGTTCAGGTGTCGCCTGACCGCGAAGGTGATTTCCTCTCATGACTTCCCGGCCATGGCCAACTCGGTTCGGCGAAGGTAGTCGCCCATGATCGTGCGCGATGCCTCTTGCGTGACGGCCAGGCCGAGCAGCACGGCGCTCGTCAAGGTGGTTCTCATGAGATGACCCTCTGTTCGTGAGCGGATACGGGGCCGGATGGACCAGCCCCGTAAGTACCTCGTCGATGCCGGCCGCGGTGGTCAGCTGAACATCCGCTCGAGGCGGTTCAGGCAACTGGTCCAGCCCTTCTCGTGGGACGCCTTCGCCTCGGCGTCCGGGAAGAGCTCGTGGGTCAACGCCACCTCGGTCGATCCGCCGAGATCCGTGAACTCCACGGTGACGAGCGTCTCGCCGATCCCGCGGTCTTCGTCCTCTTCCCAGCTCCACGTGTAGACGAGTCGGCGCGGCCGCTCGATCTCTCGATAGACGCCATATGCCGTATGGGTGCTTCCCTCATCGTTTTTCATGACGATTCGGTACCGACCGCCCACCCTCAGATCGACCTCTGCGTCGCCGACGGTCATGCCTTCGGGACACGACCAGCGCTTCAATTGGTCGGCCTGGGTCCACGCATCGAAGACGGTGACCGGGTCCGCCTTGATCACCCGTGTAACTCGTAGTGATGTGCCGGTGTCGGTGCTCATGATCTCTCTTCCTCCTCGTGGTTGGGGCCTTGGCGCTCGTCGGCCTCATGCCGCTCGAGGAGCGCCTCGCTGTAACCGAGGATCTTCGCCAGGCGGCGTCCGGTGTGAAAGTGGAAGCCCTTTTGCGGATTGTGGGCAACATTGGCGTACTCGTTGCGGATCTCGCAGCGCAGGGTATCGACATCCACGTCCGGAATCGGAGGTGCCTGGCTAATTGAACCTTCCTTTTGTGGTTGAGACCGGTGGCTCACCTGGCACTAACGCGCGGCATCGCTGGGCTGTTCCAGGGGGTTCCGTTCTCGCTTATTGGGGCAGGCCGTGAGGCCGGCGCCGCGGATCAAGGGGTCCGCGATGCCTCGCGGACGGGGGCCTTCAGCCCCCGGTCGATCATCCGCGCCGGCAGCTCGGCCCCTCGCGTGAGGGTCCGTTTGCGGAAGGGGCTGATTAGCAGCGTGAGGATGTCGGAAGCCTTCATGTGCCGGGCGAACGAGCCCAGCAGCTTGAAGGTCTTGATCGGCCGCAGGAACAACCGGTGCGCGAACAGTCGGAGGTACCCTTTCTGGCGAGCGCGGTTCACGACCTCACTGGGAAGCACGGTCGGGTCGATGTCCGAGCACTTGAACCATTTGTGCCAGTCGCGCTCGTCGTCGATGATCCCGCGCTCGACGTACTCCCGCCACAGCGGCGTGCCGCGGTAGACGCAGAGGCGATTGAAGCCGAAGGTGTCGAGCTCGAGCCGGGCGGCGAAGCGGAAGCTCTCCAGGATGTCCGCCTCGGACTCTCCCGGCGAGCCTATCAGGAAGAAGCCGTGCGCGGTATCGATCCCGTGGCGCTTGGCTTCGCTGATCCCGCGCTCGATCTGTTCCACCGTCTGCCTCTTGTTCAGCCGGTCGAGCATTTTCTGGGTGCCGGCCTCGACGCCGAAGGCGAGGAAGCTGCAGTTGGCCTTGGCCATGATGGGGAACTGGTCGATGGCGACCGAATCGACCCGGCCCTCGCAGCCCCAGCGGAACTCCAGCCCGCGGTCGATGATGCCCTGACAGATCTCGCCAATGCGCTTACGCTTCAACAAGAAGTGGTCGTCGGTCAGGTAGATCGAGCGGTAGCCCTCGTCGTTCAGCTGCTGCATCTCGCCCAGCACGTGCTCCGCCGAGCGGCAACGCCACTTGCCTCCGGTGAGAGAGGGGATGTCGCAGTACACGCAAGCGTAGGGGCAACCGCGCGAGGTCTGCATGGTGCAGAAGCGGTCCAGTGAGAGGACTGCCGGGACGTCGAGCGGCATGGACTCTATGTAATCGATCGGCAGGCTCGTGCGGTCGGGGTAGGGGAACTGGTCGAGGTCCTTGATGATCGGCCGCGGTTCGTTCTGCACTACGACGCCGTTCGAGCGGTAGACCAGGCCGGCTACCTCGCCGGGACTGTCCAGGTTCGCCAAGAAATCGGGTAGCAGTTCCTCGCCCTCGCCGACACCGACGTAGTCGGCGTGCTGGCAGTCGGCGAGTATCTTCGCTGCGTTCATCGTCGCGAACACGCCACCTAGGATGGTCGGCGTGTCGGGCGCCGCGAGCTTCAACCGGCGAGTCATGCTCTTGGTGGCGAGATAGGAGGTCGTCGACAGGAACGAGAGCGCGATCACATCCGGACGTTCCTCGGCGGCCGCCTGGGCAATGTGCTCCTCCTTCATCTGCGGGTGGCACGTGTCGAACAACCGGACCTGGTGGCCGTGCTGGCGCAGGACCGGGGCCAGCGTCTCGATCCCGATGGGAGGGAAGGCCATCACCTGGACTCGCCCGTTTCCGGACCGTGAGTTCCCGAGCTCGGCGGGGAGCGGCCGATAGAAGTCCTCGTCCCTGACGTAGATTAGGAAGACCTTCAAGAGCACCTGCGATGCAGATGGGCAAGGGACGGCGTGGCGCGATTCACCAGCCAAGCTACAACGAGCTGGCGAGGATGGCCAGAATTCGTTGGCGCGGCGCGATCGGTGTTTTAACTAGCGTGCCTGGGAAAATCGGTAAGCGCGCTAGGCAGAGCCGGGGGCTTGCTTTCTTTGAGGCGCCCTCTTCTTTCTCGTCCGTTTCACCCGGCTGACCATGGTCTGCTGCCACGGCAGCTCGGACGTGGGCCCACAGATGCGGTCGCCCTCGATCCAGTAGCCCGTGTTGCCCTCGAGGCTGGAATAGATGTGATCGCCGTAGATCCAGTGGCGTGTGTCGCCCTTGCGGCCGACGATGTGCTTGCGGCGGTTGATCCGATACCCGGTGTAACCGGCGGGTCCGTAGATAGACAAGCCCTTGATGTAGTAGCCGGTGTCCATCGTCCTACTCGAATTGCGGGTCCCGGTAGGACCATTAGAGCCGGATTTGCCTGAGGCTAGAGCTGGCGGAGGGGCTTCTACAGCCGGGAATGCAAGTATCGAACCTCGCAGGCCAACGGGGTTCGATTGGCGTAAGCGCTTCTTGGGCAACGAGTTGGGCTTAGGGTAGCCTCCCACGGGCGCGCAGTGTGCGCCGCATGTTGCATGGGACCTATGCAAACTGCCCCGGAGGTGCGGCGCCGCGGCCGTTACTCTTCCCGCCTGGCGAAATGGCGGTAGAGCATGAAGGTCCCGAAGGCGGCGACCGCCAGCAGGAGCGCCGGGACGACGAAGCTCCAGAGCGGACCGCCGATAGGTGTCTCGGCCGCTAAGGGAGCTACGGCGCCGGCTTGGACGGAGGCGGCGAGCGGAGCGAAGGTTGCCGAGATCATCGCGCCTCCTCGTCGCGGGCGTCCGGTCGCAGGTGCTTCTTCCAGCCCCAGTAGGCGAAGGCGAGGCCGGCGAACGAGGCGACGTAGGCGATGCTCATTCCTATTAGAGTGACGAGACCGCGGTCCATCCGTTAACTCTCCGCTCTGGTGTCGAGGACGCCTTTGTCCCAGCGAACGCTGCGTTCCAGTTCCTCGAGGTACCTGGCTTGTTTCGCCTCGTAGTCGACGGAGACGGCACGCAGTTTCGGGTCGATGACCCAGTAGAGAAGAACGCCGCCGGCGAGGGCGCCGAGCGTGATCAGGGCGCCGTCGAGCAGGCCCAATAGTAGCCGCGCCACACCCATGATGATGAGCGCATAGACGATCGGCGACAGGATGATGGCGATCCAATCTTCGCGGCTCCAGCCTTCGGCCTCCTCGGGCGTCCAGGTCCGGCGGATCAGCGGTCGGCGGCCGGCCTGCTGGGGTTTGGTCTCCGGGGCGATCAGCCCGCGGCGTTCCGCCTCGCGCTGCACGGGCCCCCACCACCCCAACGGTCTCGTCTGTACGTAGTAGTGCACCAGGTGGTCCATCTTCTCGGGGGCCGTGAGCAAGGTGGCCGGAATGAACACGACCGCGCCCAATGCCATCAACAGCCAAAACTGTCCGTAGTCGGGCAGCGGCGGTATGACGCCGAAGGCCGGGAAGATCCAGACGACCAGCCAGGAGACGCCGAGGTTCGCCATCCAGGCGGCCAGGTAGCCCCAGGCGTTGAAGCGCCACCAGACGACCTGCAGGATGTTGGGCAGCCAGATGCCGGCCATCATCAGCCAGAGCGCGAATATGAGCCAGCTTGTTATCTCCTCCATCATCAGGCCGTAGAAGAAGGAGCCCAGCAGCAGAACGAACGTCGCCGCTCGGCCCATCCACACCAGCCGGCGTTCGGAGGCTTTGGGGTTGACGTAGCGCTGGTAGAGATCGCGGGTGAAGTAGAGGGCGCCGAGATTCAGGTGGCTCGATATGGTCGACAGGTGAATCGCCAGGATCGCGCCCATGAAGACGCCCACCATGCCAACCGGCAGCAGCTCGAATCCCATTCGGAACCAGCCCAGCTCGTAGTCGGCCACATCGGCTATGTTGGGAGCCAGCACGAAGAAGGCCAGGATGACGGCGGCCCAGAGACCGTTGCGTACGAGGGTGAGCGCTCCGCCGGCCCACAGTCCGTAGCTCGCATCGCGCACCGTCTTGGCCGACTGGATCCGCTGCGCTTCGACGTACCAGTCGATACTGGTGCCCATCCCGAAGCCGCCGATCACGGCGATCACCAGCATCGTCAGCCACCAGGCGGCGGGAAAGTCGCCGCTGAGCAGTCCGGTGAAGGCGAACACGTCGAGCCGCCACGCCTCGCCCATCTCGACCAGGCGCGCCGAGACCGCGCCGGGACCACCAACCGCCCAGAGGCCGACTACCGTGACCAACGCAATGGCGAAGATGGCGACGATCCCCTGCAGGAAATCGCCCATCACAACGCCCCAGTAGCCGGCGGCCAGCGTGTAGATGGCGGTGATGGCGCTCGGGATCATCAGCCCCACCCAGACCGGCCAGCCGAACACCAGGGAGCCCACCTTGCCCATGGCGATGCCCACCCAACCGAGGATGAACATGTTCATGAACACCTGCCAGCCGGCCATCCAACCGCGCAGTAGTTCGGCGCCCAGGCCGCCGAACCGCATGACCTGCCATTCCGCCTGCGTGTAGGCGAGCGAGCGGCGGAAGATTCGGGCGGAGACGAACGAAGCGATCGCGGTCCACGCGGTGAAGAACGTGTACCAGAGGCCGCGCAATCCGTGGGCGTAGATGACACCCGTTACCCACATCGGCGTGTCCGTCGCCGTGTGGGTGCTGAACACCGAGGACGCCGGCAGCCACCAGGGCAGGCCGCGTCCGGCCAGGAAGAAGTCGGACTCGGAGCGCCGCGCCAGACGATAGAAAAAGAACGCGCCTCCCACCATCAACAGCAGGAAGGCGGCGGCCCAGAACCAGTCTAACCCCGTGAAAGTGACCAAAGTGATCGCGAGTTGATTTGGGCGTTGGAGACGTCAGCGGCGCATCTTACCCGCACGGCGAGGCCGGTGCAAGACGGTGCGCAGTTGGTCGGAGTCGGGGGACCGCTCGCTCCGGCCGACCCGGCAGTCGAAATCGGTGCTTGCGGCGAGGATATCATGCAGGTCACCACGGACTTGGCTCAATGATCTGAGCCGGGTAGCTAACACCAGCTCCGCTCGTCGGTCCCCCGACTCCTCCCGGCCCCGCTCCCACCGTCCTGGCTAGTTCGGGGTCTCCCGGTCCAGCGCGAGGATCGTGTGCAACAGGACGTTGGCGCCGTTCGCCATGTCCTCGGGCCGTGTGTACTCGTCCGGCGAGTGACTGATGCCGCCGACGCTGGGGACGAAGATCATCCCGGTGGGTGCGATGCGCGTCATATCTTGAGCATCATGGCCCGCCCCGCTCGGCATCAGCTGGTAGCTGAGCCCGAGTCGCTCGGCGCTCTCGGCGATGACCCGGCGGATGCGCGGATCGGTCGGCGCCGGAACCGCGCTGACGTCGAGATGCGAAAACGAGATTCGCGTGCCGCTCGCACCGGCGATGCGCTCCGCCTCCGCTCGTATCTCCTCGAACAGCGAGCGGATCGTCTCGGCCGACAAGTCGCGCAGCTCGAGGCTCATCACGACGCGACCGGGGATAACGTTGGGAGCGCCGGGCTCGGCCCGGATTCGCCCTACGGTGCCGACCTGTCGGCC
>JASFTI010000167.1:0-7535 GCA_050053635.1 Gemmatimonadales bacterium | reverse complement strand
TTCATGGTCGCCGGGCGGTCGGTGCCCGTCATCCTCCTCGTCGGCACGCTGGTCTGTACCTGGATCGGATCCGGTTCCCTCTTCGGAGGCGCCGGCCTCGCCTACCGGACCGGCATCGCCGAGCTCTGGTTCTCCTTCGGCGCCTGGGTGGGACTGATCGTCGCCTACTTCATCGCCGGCAGAGTCCGCCGCATCGCCGAGTACACGGTCCCCGACTTGCTGGAGAAGCGATACAACGCTGCCGCCCGTCTGCTAGGCACGCTGGCGATCATTCTCGCTTACGTTACTATCGCGGCCTATCAATTCCGCGGTGGCGGTTGGATTCTCACCATCGTCACCGACGGACGCATCTCACCGACCCAGGGCATGTTTATCACGGCCACGGCGATCATCCTCTTCACCGCCCTCGCCGGCATGGTCTCCATAGTCACCGTCGACATCTTCAACGGCACGATCATCACGCTCGGCATCCTGTTCGCGCTTCCCTACATGGTCTTCGAGTTGGGCGGCCTGGGCAGCGTGCTGCAGGGACTGCCCGACGCCCACACTTCCGTGCTGGGCGGCCACAACCCGCTCTGGGTGCTCGGCGTCTCCATGCCTACCTTCCTGCTGCTGCTCGGTGAGAGCGGTATGTACCAGAAGTTCTTCTCAGCCAAGGACGCCAACGCCGCCCGTCGCGCGGTTGTCGGCATGGTGCTCGGCGTCGTCCTGATCGAGACCACCCTCGCCCTGCTCGCGATCGTTGGCCGCGCCGCTTATCCGGACCTGCTGCAGGAAGTCTCGGTTGTCGGGCGCGCCGCCTCCGAGACCGTGATCCTCTACATCGCCAGGCACGGACTGCCGCTCCTGGGAGGCACGATCCTGCTCGCCGCCGCCGTCGCCATCGTCCTCTCGACCGGCAACACGTTCCTGCTCGTCCCCTCCACCAACGTGAGCCGCGACATCTACGAACGGTTTGTGAACCCTCAGGCGCCGGAGAAGCGAAAACTGGCCATCCAGCGGATCGCTGTCGTCGCCTTCGGCGTGCTTGGCATCCTGTTGCTCACTCAGTTCGAGACTGTGCTCTCGATGGCCCTATACGCTTACTCGCTGGTCGGCGCCAGCCTCACCCCGGCGCTGCTCGCCTGTTTCCTCTGGAGACGTGTGACGGCCCAGGGCGGCGTCGCCTGTATCGCCGGCGGCTTGGGCAGCATCGTGGCGATCGGCGTGCTGAGCCGACTGGGGGTCGACTTCACCTTAACCATCGGCGGCAATCCGTTCGATTTCGCCTCCAGCGAGTACATCGTGATACCCGGTGTTCTCGTCTCGGTCGGACTCCTCATCGCCGTCAGCCTGCTGACGCCGCCGTCGCCACGAGAGAAGTGGGGTCCCTTCTTCGCCGCGGAGAACGCTGAGCCGAGCTGAAGCCGAGGGGACACGAACGGTCGGCGGTCGCCGTCTCTAGAGTCGCCGTACGGCAAGCACGGCAAGAAGACCCGAGTAGACGGGCCTCCGAAACTACGGGGTCGTCAGACCCACTCTCGATTCGCCGATCTGGGGATGAGGTGCAAGTGGGGGGTCGCCAGCGGGCTTCTGCTACTGCTCTTCCTCGTCCTCCATCTGCCGCTTGAGCTCCTGAAGCCGCTGCTCGATCTCGTCGGCTTCCCGCGCCGCCTCCAGCTGACGCAGCTCGTAATCCGTTTCGATCTCTTTCGTTCGCGGACGCTCGCCCAACGCCTCGCTCACCTCGCGCTCTGCAGCCGCCAGATCTTCCGCCGCATCGATGTCATCCTCAGCCCGCTCGAACCGGCCCAACCCGCTCTCCGGCCCCCGTAGCATGTCGTCCAGTTTGCGAGCGGTTGTGACGCGGCGCGAGCGTGCGACCAAGACGTCGCGGTTCCGTTCCGCCTCCTTCAGCTGGTCCATCTTCATCGCGTACTCGCCCTTCAGCCGCTCCGCCTCGCCACGTGACTCGTCGGCTTGCCGCCGCAGATCCTCGGCGTGACTCAGCGCGTCCCGCGCCGCGTCCGTGGCCATCTGCGCCTCGTCGATTTGCTCCGAGCTCTGCGAATCACGCGCCTTGTTGTAGGCCAGCTCGGCACGCTGCACCTGCTGGGCGGCACGCTTGTCCAGGTCCATCGCCTGGCGTTCCAACCGGGGAATGCGGGACTTCATCTCGATCAGCTCCTCCCGCATGCCATGCAGTAGGCGGCCGACCTCATCCCGGCTCAGCGGGCGCTCTGCCTCCCGCCGCTCCAGTGCACGCTCGATCTTCTCGCGCAAGCGCTTGAACATGAGAGCGAAACTAGGCGGCGCAGGCCCCGGAGTCAAAGCGCTGGCAAGGTCTTGCGGCGGCGTTGCGGCGGCATTATATGAACGTATGAAACAGTCTTCACGCGTCCCCCGACCCCACACGACAGTCGCTCCGCAACACCACCTCGTTGACCCGCAAGCCGTCGCCGCCGCTATCGCCGCCCTCTGCGGCGAGCAGGAGCTCACCCTGATAGCCGACACCTTCCAGATCCTCGCCAACCCGACCCGCCTGCAGCTCGTGCGTGCGCTGGCCGGGCGTGAGCTCTGCGTCGGCGATCTGGCCGCAGCCGTCGCAGCCAGCCCCTCCGCCGTCTCGCACCACCTGCGTCAGCTGCGCCAGATGCGCCTGGTACGCTACCGGCGCGACGGGAAGCTGACTTACTACTCGCTGGACGATGAGCACGTGGCCCTGCTGTTTGATCTGGGGCTGGAACACGTCCGGGAGGAGCTCGAGTGAGCGAAGTAGCCGAGCCAGCCTACTGCGAACTGATTCTCGGCGTGCCGGACATGGACTGTGCGTCATGCGCACTGCGTATCTCGGACCGTCTCGAGCAAATGCCCGGTGTGGAGCGGGTCGACACCCGTGTAGTAACCAAGGAACTGCGTGTTCGCTACGACCCTGCAGTGATGGAGGAGCGGGCGATCACGAGCGCGGTTCGCTCCCTCGGCTACACGGTGGAGAGCGACGCAGCGGAGTTGAGCATCGCAGATCGCCTGGCGCAGCCGAGCTTATGGCGAGGCAACCATGCGATGCGCACTTACCTCTCGGGGCTCGGCATCGCGGTGGGGCTGGCGCTCCGACTGTTGGATCTGAGCCCGACTCTCTGGAGCGGGTTCAACTGGACGGTCGACCTCGCCGCAGCGCTGTTCGTCGTCGCCGCACTGGTCGGCGGCTTGAATTTTTTCCCGAAGGGCCTGCGCGCTGCCACGATCATCCGGCTCGACATGAACTTCCTCATGACGATCGCCATTTTCGGGGCGCTGGCGATCGGCGAGTATGTGGAGGCAGCGAGCATCGCGTTTCTGTTCGGAATCGCCGAGTTGCTGGAGCGGTACTCCGTGGAACGGGCGCGTCGCTCGATCGAGTCGCTGCTCGAACTCGCGCCGGCAGAAGCGCGAGTCCGCCGCCACAACGAGTTCGTCAAAGTCGCTGTCGAGGTGATCAAGCCGGGCGACAGGGTACAGGTGATGCCCGGCGAAAAGCTGCCGATCGACGGCTGGGTGCGAGAGGGCAGTTCTACCGTTGACCAGAGCCCGATCACCGGCGAGTCGATGCCCGTGGCTGTGGCGCCGTCCGCCTACGTCTACGCAGGCACGATGAACCGCGAGGGCTACCTGGAGGTCGAGGCGGCAAAGCGCGCCGGCGACACCACACTGGCGCACATTATCCACCTGGTGGAGGAGGCGGAGTCGTCGCGTTCGCCGAGCGAGCGTTACGTCGAGAAGTTCGCCCGCTACTACACTCCCGCCGTCACCCTGCTGGCCCTCGCCGTCATGATACTTCCGCCGCTTGCCCTGAACGCGCCGTTCGCCACCTGGTTCGTGCGTGGACTCACGCTGCTGGTGATATCTTGCCCCTGTGCCCTGGTGATCTCCACGCCCGTCGCCGTCGTTAGCGGCATCACGAGCGCCGCGCGCAACGGTGTGTTGATCAAGGGTGGCGTTCACCTCGAAGCGCTCGCGCGGATCCGCGCCGTCGCGTTCGACAAGACCGGCACGCTCACTAGCGGCCAGCTCGCCGTGGTAGAAGTCTGCACCGCTGAACGATCCAATCCGTCCGACGGGCAGCTCCTCGGCATCGCGGCCTCCCTAGAGGCGCGGTCGGAACACCCCATCGCGGAGGCGATCCGCAAGGCCGCAGCCGCGGCAGACGTGGGTAACAACCACAGAGTAGCCGACTTCGAGGCGCTGCCCGGGCTCGGAGCCCAGGCACGACTCGATGGCGTGCTCCACAAGATCGGACGGCCACAGCTCTTCGGTGACGCCGTCGAGCCCTGGGCCGCCGCGCTCGATCGCCTCGCCGCCGCCGGGCACACTCCGGTCTGCGTCGGAACCGGCGAGCGCGTGCTCGGCCTGCTCGCCGTTGCCGACCAGGCGCGCCAAGGCGCTAGACAGACCGTCGCCGCACTCCGCCGCTTGGGCATACGGCGGATCGTCATGCTCACCGGGGACCACGAGGCCACTGCACGAACCGTGGCGCAGCACCTCGGGGTCGACGAGTATCGCGCCGGACTGCTGCCCGAAGAGAAGGTCACCGCCGTTCGTGAAATCGAGGCCGCGCACGGTGCGCTGGCGATGGTCGGCGACGGGGTAAACGACGCGCCAGCTCTCGCCGCTGCCAGCGTCGGAATCGCCATGGGCGCCGCCGGCAGCGACGTCGCACTCGAAACCGCCGACGTCGCCCTTATGGCCGACGACCTCCGCTGCCTCCCTTACCTCTTCCGCCTCTCGCACACCAGCAGCGCCGTGATCCGCCAGAACATCGCCGCCTCGATCGCCATCAAGTTCTCCCTCGCCGCCGGCACCTTGCCGGGCTGGGTCAGCCTGATAACCGCTGTCCTCGTCGGCGACATGGGGGCCTCGCTCGCCGTTACCGGCAATGCCCTGCGGCTGGGCCGTCTCAAGCGATCCCCCTAGCCCAGTCCTTGCTCACCCGATCAGCAGGAGACAATATGTCCCACCCCGCCTTCTCGGGATGCCCCACCCAGGCGGCGGCAGCGGGCTCTGGCGGCCTGGCTCGGGGGCACACGATTTGCACCTGCTACTGATTCGGGGGACGTAACGATAGCGAGGACATAGGCTTGGAGCGGCAAAACCTCGACATAGCGCGGACAGCGAGGCCGAATCCGGTCTCGGCGGCGAAGCCGCTGGTACCTCTCACCCGACGGGTCGGCGGGTTACCGACCGCCGCTTTCCTGTCGGCGTTGATTCTGGTTACGGCGAGCTCGGCGGCCGGGCAGGAAAACGAGATGTGCCTCATGTGTCACGAGAACGAGGCTTTCTTTGCCGGCAAGGAGGACCCGTCCCGTTACGTCGTCACCCGGGAGCTTCACGAGGGCTCGCTGCACGGAGCCCGGGGCCTGCTCTGCACCGACTGCCACCGCGGCATGGTCTTCCCACATCCCGAGACGCCGCAGCCAGCCGATTGCTCTGTCTGTCACAACGACCAGACCACTCAGCACGGGCAGTCGTTGCACGGACAGGCGGCGGCGCGCGGCGACCCGCTGGCTCCCAGTTGCTCCGATTGCCACGGCACCCACGACATCCGGGCGAGCAGCGACCCGAGAGCCATGACCTACGTGTTCAGCATCCCGCAGCTCTGTGGACGCTGCCATCAGGAGGGAACCGAGGTATCGAGAACGCGAGACATACCGCAGGACCAGATCCTTCAGAACTACTCGATGTCGATTCATGGGGCGGGTCTCTATAGACAAGGTCTAGCGGTGACTGCTGTTTGCACGTCGTGCCACACCTCTCACTTCATTCTGCCGCACACGGACACTCGGTCCAGCATCCACGAATCGAACGTCTCGGCCACCTGCACGCAGTGCCACGCCTTGATCGAGGAAGTACACCGGCAGGTGATCGAGGGGAGGCTGTGGGAAGAGGAGCCGCACGTGATCCCCGTCTGCGTCGACTGCCATGCACCGCACGAAGTGCGCAGGGTCTTCTACGACGCGGGCGCGGCGAACGCCGACTGCATGCGCTGTCACTCCGATCCGCAGCTGACGATGGAGCGGGACGGCGCGACCATTTCACTCTACGTCGATGAGCTGGCCTACAGTACATCTAAGCACGGCGGGACGGGATGCGCTCAGTGCCACACCGACGTGACGCCGTCTAGAACCGAGCGCGCCTGTGTGACCTCGGTGGCGGCCAACGTCGACTGCGCCATCTGCCACGCAGGCCCAGTGGACGACTACACCTCGGGCATGCACGGCCGCCTGGCTGCCCAAGGAGTGCCCGAGGCACCGACCTGTCTCGATTGTCACGACCACCATGCAACGCAGGACAACATCTGGCCCACCTCACCGACGTTCGCCCGCAACGTCCCCGACCTCTGCGCACGCTGCCATCGCGAAGGCGAGCCGGCGGCTCGTCTCGTCCGAGAAGAAGGTTACGAAGGGCCGGATATCGTCAAAAGCTACGTGATGAGCATCCACGGCAAGGGCCTCATCGAGAGCGGCCTCGTCGTGACCGCCACGTGCCCGAGTTGCCACACGCCGCACAAGGAGCTTCCACCCACGGATCCGGAGTCCTCGGTCCATCGCGACAACATCTCCGCCACCTGCGGAACGTGCCATCACGGCATCGAAGAAGAATACAGCGGCAGCATCCACTGGGTAGGCCGGGAAGACGCACCCGAGGACCGCGAGCTACCTAACTGCGAGGACTGTCACACGTCGCACACCATCGCCCGGACCGGCCTGAACGATTTCCGGCTGACGATGATGAACCAGTGCGGCCGCTGCCACGAAGCCGAGTCGGAGACGTTCTTCGACACCTTCCACGGCAAGGTCTCCAGGCTGGGTGACGCCGCCGCCGCCAAGTGCTACGACTGCCACGGCACTCACGACATCCGGCCGACTACCGACGTCCAGTCCACCCTCAGTCGCCGTAACATCGTGGAGACCTGCGCCGAGTGTCATCCCGGGGCCAACCGCCGCTTTACGGGCTACTTGACCCACGCCACCCACCACGATCCGGAGCGCTACCCATACCTCTTCTGGACGTTCTGGGGGATGACCTCCCTGCTGGTCGGGACGCTGACCTTCGCGACGTTCCACACGCTCGCCTGGCTCTGGCGACTCTGGCGCTCGCCCGAGGAGTGGGTGTTCGCGAGGAAGCACCGCGAGCCGGCACCTGGCGAGCGACTTTATCGAAGGTTCACCACATTTGAGCGCTCGCTACACCTGGTGATGCTGCTCAGTTTCTTCGTCCTGGCCATCACCGGCATGATTCTGAAGTTCTCTTACATGGGCTGGGCACAGGCCCTGGCCGATGCCGTCGGTGGCTTCGCGACCACCGGTGTACTGCACCGGTTGGCGGCAATCGCGCTCATCACGGTATTCTTGACCCATTTGGGCGATGTCTATCGCCGCAAGCAGGCCTCGGGAATGAGGTGGAAGGAGTTCATCTTTTCCGACAGTTCACTGATTTTCAACAAGACGGATCTAAGGGAGTTCGTCGCTTCCACAAAGTGGTTCTTCGGGCTGGGGCCACGTCCCTACTACGGACGCTAC
>JASFTI010000166.1:0-7563 GCA_050053635.1 Gemmatimonadales bacterium | reverse complement strand
AACGCCCGCATCGTCACGGTTTCCGGCCCGCTGATCGAGAGCGGCACCGTGGTCATCACCAACGGCCTGATCACTGCGGTAGGTAGGAACGTGACCGTGCCGCCGGAGGCGTGGGTGATCGACGGTGAAGGGCTGACGGTCTACCCCGGTCTGTTCGATGCGCTAACAGACATCGGGATGCCACAGGCCCAGGGCGCCGGCGCGGGGGGCGCCCGTGCGGCGGCCGCCGCTGCCACGACCCCGGCCGCGGATGGGCCGGAGGACCGGCCCGCCACCTTCTCGTCGCGGGCGGCCGCCGGCGCGCTGGATACCGACGACTCGCGGATCGAGAGCTGGCGCGAGGGCGGCTTCACTACCGTCATGACGATCCATTCCGACGGCTTGGTGACGGGGCAGGGCGCCGTGATCAGCCTCGGTGCCGGGCTGCCGGCCGAGCTGGTCGTTCGGACCCCGGCGGCCCTGCGGCTCAACATGAGGTCGCCGCGTGGGACGCGGGGGTACCCCGGCTCGCTGTTCGCCGTCATCGCCTACCACAAGCAGCTGTTCACGGATGCCGCGCATCACGCCCGCGCCCGCGCCGCCGATCAGGCGCGGCCCGCCGGGCTCGATCGGCCGGTCTACGACCCGACGCTGGAGCCGCTGGGCCGAGCTGTCGCCGAGCGCTGGCCGGTCCTCATCCCCGGTGACGAGCCGCGCGAGATCGTGCGGGCGCTGACCCTCGGCTCCGAGATCGGCGTGCGGACGGTGGTCTACGGCGCCCAGCACGGCTACGCCGTCGCCGATCAGCTGGCCGCCGCTGGTGCACCCGTCCTGGTGAACCTCAAGTGGCCCGAACGGACGCGCGACGCGGACCCCGAGGCCGAGGAATCGCTCAGCTCGCTCCGCACGCGGGCCTGGGCGCCGTCGACCCCGAAGGTGCTCCACGAGGCCGGCGTCCCCTTCGCCTTCTACTCGGGCGGCGTCGCGTCGCCCCATGACGTGCTCGAGCACGTTCGTACGTCGATCGACGCGGGGCTGCCGCACGACGCGGCGCTCAGGGCGCTCACCCTGGGCGCGGCCGAGATCTTCGGCGTCGCCGATCGGCTGGGCAGCATCGAGCGCGGCAAGATCGCCAACCTGATCGTGACCGACGGTGACATCTTGGCCGAGGACACGAAGGTCAAAGTCGTCTTCGTCGACGGCCACAAGTTCGAGAAGCCCGAGGCCGAGAAGCCGAGCGAGGCGCCGACCGTCGACCTCACCGGCACCTGGACTCTCACCGTCGAGTCGCCCCGAGGGACCCAGGAGTCCACCGCCGAGCTCACCATGGCCGAGGACGGGACCCTCTCTGGCTCCGTCGCCGGTCAGCGCGCTGAGGGTAGCGTGACCGAGGGCTGGGTAAGCGGTAACAGCTTCAGCTTCACCGTCGCCATGTCGATGGGCGGCCGCTCGATGGAAGCGGTCTACAGCGGCACCCTCGAAGGCGACGAGATGGAGGGCAACGTCTCCATGGGCCGCTTCTCACAGGAGTTCACCGGCCTAAAGACGGCCGATACCGCGGTCGCCGCCGCCGAACCGGCGGAGGCGGAAGAGGCGGCCCCCGCGGCGGGGGAGCGTCCCGAGCCCGCACAGGCCGCCGCCGATGTGGCTCCCGCCGCCGGCGCGATGACGACCATCGATTGGGATGCGCCGCCGCCCACGCTGGTGATCCAGAACGCCACCGTCATGACCGTCAGCGACGGTACGATCGAGAACGCCTCAGTCGTAGTTCGTGACGGACGGATCGCCACCGTGGGGACAGACGTCAGCGTCCCGCGCGGCGCCACGGTGATCGATGCGTCGGGCAAGTACGTGACCCCCGGCATCATCGACGCGCACGCGCACCTCGCCAGCGATGCGACGAACGAGGGGAGCATCGCCGTCTCGTCGATGGTCCGCATCGAGGACGTCATCGACCCCTCCGACATCAACATATACAGAGAGGCGGCGGGCGGTGTGACGACCTCGCACGTCCTACACGGCAGCGCCAACCCGATCGGCGGCCAGAACGCTACCATCAAGCACCGCTGGGGCGCGGACGCCGAGGGGCTCATCTTCCAGGGCGCGCTACCGACCATCAAGTTCGCCCTCGGCGAGAACGTCAAGCGCTCGAACTCGTCGATCATGCCCGGTCAGGAACGCCGCTACCCGGCTTCGCGGATGGGCACCATGGACGTGATCCGCCAGGCGTTCGTCGATGCCAAAGAGTACAAGCGGGCCTGGGACGAGTACGAGAGCAGCCGCGACCGGAACGCGGTGCCGCCGGCCCGCGACTTGAAGCTCGAGCCGCTGGTCGAGGTGCTGGAAGGGACGCGCGTCGTCCACTGTCACAGCTACCGGGCCGATGAGACGCTGGCGATGATCCGCCTGGCACAGGAGTTCGGCTTCCGGATCGCCACCTTCGTCCACGGGCTCGAGGCCTATAAGCTGGCCGACGAGATCGCCGCCAGCGGCTTCGGCGTCTCCACCTTCTCCGACTGGTGGGCCTACAAGGTCGAGGCCTACGACGCGATCCCTTACAACTCCGCGCTTCTCACACAGCGCGGCGTGCTCGCCTCCATCAACTCCGACAGCCAGGAGGAGGCCCGCCACCTGAACCAGGAGGCCGGCAAAACGATGAAGTGGGGCGGCATGTCGGAGAACGAGGCGCTGGCGCTGGTCACGCTCAATCCGGCGATCCAACTCGGGATCGACGACCGGGTGGGCTCGATCGAGATAGGCAAGGACGCCGACCTGGTGATCTGGGAGAACTATCCGCTGTCCGCCTACGCCAAGACGCTGACCACGATCGTCGACGGCCGCATCGTCTTCGACATCGAGCGAGATGCCGAGCGGCAGGAGATGATCGCCGCCGAGAAGGAAGCGCTGGGGTCGGTAGTCAGTGGGCGGTAGGCGCTGGACGGTAAATTGGCAATTGTGAACGAAGGAGTGAGAAAGTGAATAGACAGAAAGGAAAGATGACGAACGGTGCCCTCATCGTCATCGCCATCGCCATCGGTCTCCCGGCGCGTACGGCGTCGGCCCAGCACGACCCGCGGGTCGAGCCGGCGCCGACCTACGTGATCCAGGGTGCGACGATCCATACCCTGGCCGGTGCGCCCATCGAGAACGGCTCGGTCGTGGTGAGCGGCGGAACGATCGTCGATGTCGGCCCGGATCTCGCCGTACCGGCCGGCGCCTCGATCATCCTCGCCGCGGGCCTCCACGTCTACCCCGGTATGGTGGATGCCTACAGCCGGTTGGGTCTCACCGAGATCGGATCGGTCCCGGCGACCTCGGACGTGGGCGACCTGGGTAACTGGAACCCGCATCTGCGAGCCTACGATGCGATCTACCCGGCCAGCGAACACATTCCGGTGGCGCGGGCCAACGGGATCACTTACGCGCTCTCGGCGCCGGGCGGGGGCCGCGGCGGCGGCGCCGGGATCCCCGGCCAGGCGGCGCTCATCCACCTCGACGGCTACACGGTCGAGGAGATGGCGATCGATCCGTCGTTCGGGATGATGATCAGTTGGCCGACGATCCAGACCCGGAGCTTCGATTTCGCCACCTTCCAGCGGATCGAGCGGCCGTACAACGAGGCGAAGCGCGAATACGATGAGCGGATCCAGGAGCTGGAGAGCTGGTTCCAGGCGGCGCAGCACTACAAGCAGGCCGTCGAGAACGGCGATCCCACGAAGTTCGATCGCGACCTGCAGCTCGAACAGCTGGCCCGCACGCTGGGCGGTGAGCTACCGGTGATCGTCAGCACGAACGACAAGCGCGGCATCGAGAGCGCCATCGAGTTCGCCGAGCGCTACGACCTGCGCCTCGTACTCGCCCGGGCACGCGACGCTCGTAAGGTGAAAGAGCTATTGGCGGAAAAGGGGATCCCCGTGATCCTCGGACCGACCCAGTCGCTACCATCGAACGAGGATGACCCGTACCACTACCCGTTCTCGCTGGCCGGCGAGCTCTACGAAGCGGGCGTGAAGATATGCTTTGGCACCTTCAATTCGTCCGACTCACGGACGCTGCCCTACGAGGCAGCCAACGCCGTACCGTTCGGGCTGCCGTACGAAGAAGCGCTGCGCGCGGTGACGATCAACACCGCCGAAATCTTTGGCGTCGCGGATCGCCTGGGTACGATCGAGACCGGCAAGCTGGGAAACCTGATGATCACCGACGGCGACCCGCTCGAGATCCAGACGCAGGTCGAGTACGTGTTCATCAACGGCATCCCGGTTGACATGGACAACCGGCACCGACGCCTGTTCGAGTACTACAAGAGCCGGCCGCTGCCGGAGCGACCCACCGCCACGGCGGGGCGAAACGGCGGCTAATCCGTTCTTGTCGCGACCGCTACGAGGACCGTCGAGCCCGGTGGAAACCCTCCGGGCTCGGCGTTTTTCGTCCGTTAACCACGGCTTCGGTCGGCCCGCGCGACGGCGACTGGAGCGCAGGCGACGGGTGTGCAAAAGGCCCCCCTCCTGTAGTTTGTCAGATCGTATTTCCACGATTGAAAAGGAGCCTGGGTATGAGCCCCATCGGTCTGTCTGCTTCACGGCATCTGGTCCTTCCAGCAGTTGGTCTCCTCCTCATCTCTTGCTCGCGCGAGGCTGCCGTACCGTCGGAGCCGGCCCGCGAGATCGCCGACTACGCGCAGGCGACCTATGCCGCCGCGACCGTCGAGGCCCTTGGCCGCCTCGTTTCTTTCCGGACGGTACATCAGGAGGGCGTTGCCAACGCCGAGAACCCGGAGTTCCTTGGGATGACCGAGTACCTCGAGGGGCTCGCGGCGGAGCTCGGTCTCGACTTCGCCGATCACGGCAGCGTTGTGGTCATCGGCCTCGGCGATGCGACCGAGCGGCTCGGTGTGGTCACCCACGGCGACGTGCAGCCCGCCGACCCGTCGAAGTGGGCGCAGGACCCCTTTAATCTCGACAGCCTGAGCGAGCCCGGCCTGCTCGTCGGTCGCGGCGCCGAGGACGACAAGGGCCCCATCGCCACGGCGCTCTACGCGATGAAGGCGGTGAGCGATCAGGGCCTCACGCTGGACCGCCGCATCGAGCTGATCATCTCGTATACGGAAGAGTCCGACTGGGCGCCGTTCCAGTCGTTCCTCGCCGCTAACCCGCCTCCCGAGCTGAACGTCGCACTCGATTCCGAGTATCCCGTGGTCGTGGCGGAGAAGAGCTGGAACGCGATCGACCTGGCGTTCGCGCCGGTGCCCGAAGCGCCGGCCGCCGGACCGAATCGCTTGGTCGGCATCGGCGGCGGCGCGTTCATGTCGCAGATAGCGGGCGATGCGTGGGCGACCATCGCCGAGCCGTCGGCTGACTTGAGGTCGTCGTTGCGGAACGCCGCGACCCGCGACACCGAGGTCAGTTACGAGTTCGTGCCAGGGGACGGTACGCTGACGATCGAGGCGCATGGGCTGGCCGCCCACTCCTCGAAGCCCGAGGAAGGTCGTAACGCCATCACTCATCTGGCCGCACTCCTCGGTCCCCACGATTGGCCCGACGGTCAGGCCGCCCGAATGGTCCGACTGATCAACGATCTCGTGGGGACCGAAGACTATGCCGAGCGGTTCGGCGAGGTGGCGCTCAGCCATCCGTTCATGGGTCCGCTGACCCTGGCGCTCACCACGCTGGGACGCGAGGACGAGCTGCTGGTCGCCGGGATCAACATCCGCAGCCCGGTTGGCCGTGCTCCTGAGGAAACGGAGCGGTTGATCCGCGAAGCGGTGGACGATTGGAAGGCGCGGACAGGAATCGAGGAGCTCGAGGTCGGCGTCTTCGTCAGCCCGGCGCACTATCCCCAGGGCGCACCCCACATCCCGGTGCTCCTCGACATCTTCGAGTTCTACACCGGGATCCCCGACCCTCAACCGATCGCGATCGGCGGCGGCACCCACGCGCGGCTCGTGCCCAAAGGGGTGAACTTCGGCCCTGCGATGCCCGGCGAAGTGTACACCGCGCACTCGGAACACGAGTTCATCTCACGGGAACAGCTCGAGCTCAACCTGCGGATGGTCACCGCCATGCTCGTCGAGCTGGCGGGTCAATCCTGAACGAGCCGGTCCAGTGGCCTAGAGGTTCATCCAGGCGAGGATGGCCTGGAAGCGCGGGTCCGATCGCATCTTCTCGAACTGAGGCAGCGCGTTGACCCAGGGTAGGTATGGGGAGCGCTCCTGGGCGGCGCGCTCCAAAGCCGCCAGCGCCGCGTCGGTCGCGCCCAGATGCGCCAGCAGCTCGCTGCCGTGGATCTCGCCGTAGAAACCGAGGGCCTGGAGCGCCTCGACGGCCGCCGGCCGCTGGCTCGGGTCGCGCAGCGCGGCCAGGTAGGTGTGAAACACCGTAGGGTCGCTGTTGGTGAGCTCTGCAAAGAGCTCGAACAGCGCGGCTGCGCCCTCGTAGTCACCCTCCATCGCGCAGAAGCTCGCGAGCAGGTAGGCGGCGGTGTACTGGTTGGGCTCGAGCTCCAGCGAGCGCTGGAGGGCCGCTTTGGCGTCGGCCGGCCGGCCGGTTCCCGTCAGTAGCAGCCCGCGCGTCAGGTGTGTGCCGGGGGACAGCGGGTCGAGCGCCACCGCCCGGTCCGCCTCGGCCAACCCCTCCTCCCAGCGGCGCAGCGTACCCAGATACTGCGCGTACCAGTGGTGGGCGTTCGCGTAGTTGGGGTTGAGTTCTATCGCCTTTAGTAAGTCGCGCTCGGCGCCCGCGCGGTCCCACTCGTACACCCATTTGAGGACGGCCGAGGCCGCGTGCGCTTCGGCTAGGCTGGGCCCAAGCGCTAGCGCGCTCTGGGTTGCCGCACGCACGTAAGGTAGCAGCTCCACCATCGGCGGACCGCCGTAGTCCGGTATCAGCATGTAGGCCTCGGCCAGTGCTGCGTAGACGGCGGCGAAGTCGGGGTCGAGCAGCAGCGCGCGGTTGTAATAGCTGATCGCCGAATCGAGCGCTGCCAGGGTGTGTTGGCCGGCGAAATGCTGGCCCCGCAGATAGTCGTCGTGGGCCGCGATGTCAGTCGTCGATGTCAATACCAGGTTCGCCGCCGCCCCGTCGTCCAGCGTGATACCCAACGCACCGACGATGGCACCGGCGATCTCGTTCAGAACGACGAAGATCTCTTCTCGCTGCCGCTCGTACGTGGCCGACCAGAGACGCGTGCCGTCAGCGGCACGGACGAGCTGCACCGCGATCCGCAGCCTGTCCCCGGATAGGTCGCAGCCCCCCTGTAGCAAGGTGGCCACGTCCAGCTGCTCGCCGATCTCACGAAGTTCGACACCCATCCCCCTGAAGGCGAAGGCCGAGGTGGGGGCCACCACCTGGAGGTTAGGGACCCGCGTCAGGGCGCTCAGCAGCTGCCTCGAGATCCCCTCGCTGAAGTACTCGTTCTGCCCGTCGCCGCTCATGTCTACGAAGGGAAGCACGGCGATCGAGCTGGTGCTCGAATTGGCGGCGTTGATAACCTGCGGCGTCGAGGCACCCTCGATTCCCACGCTCCACCAGACGCCACCTGCCAGCAGGAATATGCCGGCCAGCCCTAGGACACCGGCCGGCCACC
>JASFTI010000165.1:0-7565 GCA_050053635.1 Gemmatimonadales bacterium | reverse complement strand
CCAGTCCGAGGAAGAACTCGCCGGCGAGGGCGTCGTACAGTCCTAGAATGTCCTGGCTGTAGGCGCAGGGGACGCCGATCACCATGATGACGATGCCCGCGCCCAACGCAGCACGCATGCGATCGAGTTTCCAGTGGTCGATCAGACTCGAGGTCACCACCTCGAGCAGCGAGATCCCGGAGGTCAGCGCTCCGACGAACAACGCGGTGAAGAACAGCAAGCCGACGACCCTGCCCGCCGTACCCATCTCGACGAACGCCCGTGGCACACTGATGAACAACGCACCGAACGCGCTCTCACCGATCTCGCCCTGAAGGCCGAAGGCGAAGATCACGGGAAAGACGACGAGGCCGCCGACGAAAGCGACGCCGAAGTCGGCGAGCGAGATCGTCGCCGCCGAGCCAGGAAGGTTCTCATCGCGTTTCAGGTAGCTCGAATAGGTCAGCATGGCGCCCATTCCCAGGCTCAGACTGAAGAACGCCTGGCTGGCGGCCGCGGCGAGTGTCGAAGTCGAGAAGAGTTCGGCGGGCTGGGGGCGCAGATAGAAGCTGTAACCCGCGCCGCTCCCACCCAGCGTCAAGGCATAGACCGCGAGGCCAATGACCAGTACAAAGAGAAGCGGCATCAATATCAGCGAGACCCGCTCGATGCCCGCTTTGACACCGCCGACCACGATGGAGATCGTGAGCGCCATGAAGGCTACGTGATAGAGGACGGCGCCGACGCCGGTGGTCGAACCCTCGAAGTAGGCGCCGGGATCCGCGGCGAAACCGCTCAGCAGCGCCTCGAGCAAGTAGCGCATCGTCCACCCGGCCACCACCGAGTAGTAGGCGAGTATGAGGAAGCCGGTGAGTACGAAGAGGAAACCCAGCGACATCCAGCGCGGGCCGCCGGTCTCGCGCAGCGCGTCGATCGGACTCAGCCGCGTCCGCCGGCCCACGGCGAACTCGGACAACATGATGGGAACGCCCACCGCGAAGACCATCACGATGTAGAGGATCACAAAGGCGGCACCGCCCTTGTCTGACACCGCGTAGGGGAACCGCCACATATTGCCCAGGCCGACTGCGGACCCGACGGCTGCCAGGATGAAGCCGGCTTTCGTACCCCAACCTTCGCGGCTGCGCGCCTCCATCTCTCCTCCGTTTCGCTTGGCATGCGGTGGGATCGACGGCACAGGTCGTCCGCCACGCTAGGGCAAGGGCCGCGCGGCGTCAAGCGGTGTGGATGGTCCCGGCGCCGCCGGTTACCGGCGGTACCGGCGGACACGCGATGGATTGTCAGCGGACAGGTATTACTCCGAAGCCGACCGGTTCTCCCGCCCCGGCGACACCAGGACCTTGGAAGCGAGCTGGCTACGGCCTAGCTGTGACCGTTAGCGGTGGGGTGACCGTCCTCGCCGTTCTTCCCCAGGCCGACCATCAGCAGCGGGAACGGTGAGGCCGCGGCTCGCTCCGCCGGCAGCGCCGGATGCGCGGGGTGGCACCTGCACCAGACGAAGGCCCGGAGTCGCGGATCGGGTGCCTGCAGCAGACGGTCCAGTACGACTATCCCCGCCGGCTGTTCCCGGGCGGTGGTTCCCGCTCTAAACGCTCTCAATATCATGGTCGACACCCGTCGGGTTCTCCGAAATGCACGATGGACTAGGCCGGCGCCCTCGGCGCCCGCAGATCGTCGCTTCAACCACAGGCACGCTCCGTGCCCGGGTTCGCCCTCCGAAAACCCTTTTATTATGCCGATTCTCTCCGGGTGTCCCTCAGGTCGGATCGAGAGAGCGTGTACTAACGACGCGTTCGGTCGTGTCCCTCAGACACACCAAGCCCATCCCCGCTCTTCAACTCGGCCGCCAGCCGATCGGCTCGCCGGGTCGTCTCCGGGAAACGGAAGCGGCCGCCCGGTGTGAGCCTCAGGATAAGCTCGGCTGCTCTGGGCAGGTCGATCAGGTGTCCGACAGACAGGTAGACCGGACGAACCCGGTCCCGCGTGCGAAGGGCCCAGCCCAGCTGCTCCCCGCTCTTGGGATCTACCAGCGCAGCCCGGGCTCCCCGTTCGGCGGCCAGTTCTCCTGCCTCACCGTAGAGGATCGACTTGGCGCACCCGATGGCCGGCACGCCGAACTCGAGTCCGGCATGGCACGCTAGTCCCATGCGGCGCGGGTGTGCGTACCCGTGGGCATCGAGCACCGCTAGGTCCGGCCGCTCGCGCAAACCCGCCCAGGCCGCCGCCAGCACGGGCAGCTCTCGGAAGCTCAGGTATCCGGGGACATAGGGGAAACTGATGGGCAGTGTGGCCGTGGCGGTCTCCACCGTTTCCAGCGAATCGAGGTCGACGACCACTATGGCGGCGAAAGCGAGATTCCGTGCCACGTCGAACGCCACGTCGGCACCGGCGACTCGCCGCGGGGAGAACCCGCGCGGAGCCTGGAAGACGATCCGCTCCCGGAGCTCCTCCTGGATCTTCCTGGCCTCAGCTACGGTTCGCGCCAGCTCCACCCACTTGTCCCCAGTCGGCCGACAGCAAGAGCGCCCGGCGAAGACCGGGCGCTCGGTATCTCGTCACAGACGACCCGGTCGCGATGATCAGGTCGGCGGTTCCATCTCGAAGTGCGTGTAGTTCTTCGCGATAAAGTCGTTCCACTCTTCCGGAACTTCGTCATCCGGGAAGATGGCGTCCACGGGACATTCCGGTACGCAGGCACCGCAATCGATGCACTCTTCGGGGTGGATATAGTACTGGTCAGGCCCCTCATAGATGCAATCGACGGGGCAGACATCGACACACGCAGCGTCCTTAACATCGATACAGGGTTGCGCGATAATATAGGTCACCTTGCTCGTTACCTCCTGCGAACGGTGCTATAGACGATGAGCTTCACTCTCCGGGCCCATGGTCGACCCGATAATAGGAACGGGCTGAGGCGAGATCAAGGCTTCAGCGATTGACGTAACTACCGTCGCTACCCTAGCTTCGCCCGACAGTTTCGCCCCCAACTACCCCCAGTCCGGGCAAGCACGGAAAGGACAGCCAGAAGATGATCCAGGCGTTGAAAGCGACGCTCTTCGCGGCCGCCACCCTCGCTCTCGGGCTGGCCAGCGCCTCGCCCGGGGGACAACCCCAGACACAAGCCTCAGCCCAGGCGTCCTTCGCGATCCTCGCTCGCGATCACCTCACCGGCGAGTACGGCGTTGCCGCCGCCAGCAACGCGCCCCTCATCGGTATGAACCTCGACTTCCTCGATCCCGACGCCGGTGCCGTTGTCATCCTCGGTGGACCGTTCCTCCAGCTCAACGAGACGGTGCTGATCGCACTCCAGGAAGGGATGGACCCGGGCACAGCGATTGCCGTCGGCCTGGCGGCCGATCTTGACCGCGAGAGCCGTCAGGTGCTGGCGATCACACCGCAAGGCGCCGCCGCTTTCACCGGTGACGAGCTGGTTGGGCACGCCGCTCACATTGCCGGCGAGCACTTCGTAGCTGCCGGCCACCAGCTGGCCGACGCCGCTGTACTACCCGCGATCGAAGAAATTTTCAAGACGACCGAGGGCGCACTCGCCGATCGTCTGCTCGCCGCGCTCCAAGCGGGTCGTGACGCCGGCGGCGAAGAGGAGGGTTCACACTCGGCGGCCTTAGTCGTCGTCGGACCCGGTGCCCGTCTAGCTACACGCGACCGCCTCGTCGACCTGCGGATCGACTTCGTTCCCGGTGATGCGGTGACCGCGCTCGTCGAGCTCCGCGCCCAGGTCGACTCGGTGTACGGGATCGTCAGGCAGACGCCGCCTGCTCCACCGCCGCCTTGACCTCATCGAAGGGTGGCAGCAAACCTGCATCCTCAGAGACCCAGCGGTAGCGCACGATACCCTCGCGATCGATCACAAACGCCGATCGCTTGGCCACACCTCTCAGCCCACCCAACTCGTCGTACAGCGCCCCGTAGGCTCTGGCCGTCTCTTTGTTGAAGTCGCTCAGCAAGGGAAAGGGAAGGTCAAGCTGTTTGCCCCAGACTTTCAGGGTGTGAACGCTGTCGACGCTGGCGGCAAGCACCTCCGCACCCAGCCCCGTGTAGGTCTCGTACTCGTCCCGCACGATCGACAGCTCGTTCGCGCAGACGGGCGTGAAGGCGAGTGGGACGAATAGTAGTACCGTCGTCCCTTTACCCCGCCGGTCTTCCAGCGAGATCGATTCGCCGCTCGTCGCCTCCAGCTCGAAGCCGGGCGCCGGCTGCCCTAGCTCAACCGACATGTGAACCTCCACGGGCTTTCTTGGTACGAACCCCGGTACACTCGTCGCTGAGCCCGGATAGCGCAAGTCGCACGGCCTCTGGTCGCAGCCGCGAAGTCTGCTAGTTTTTAGGGTCCCGACAGCACGTGGATCTGCAACCCGGTGGCTGGACCGGCCCTCGGCGGCCCTTTAGTGCCGGGAAAAATGGTATGCGCGAACTAGAGGTCATTCAGCCAGGCGAGCTCCCGTTGGAGTACGCAGCGCTGCGGCAGCAGCGTGAAGAGATGCAGCCGCTGCTCCGGGAACGTCTGCCCGGGGGCGCCGGCCCCGACGGGCGTAAGCCGCACTGGCTCAAGGCAAGGGCCCCCGGCATGGGCGAGTACACCAACCTCAAGCGCCTGATGCGGGCCAAGACCCTGCACACGGTGTGCGAGGAGGCCCACTGCCCGAACATGGGTGAATGTTGGGGCCAGGGGACCGCTACCTTCATGATCTTGGGTGACATCTGCACGCGATCGTGCTCGTACTGCGCCGTTACGACCGGCATGCCCGAGCAACTCGATCGGAACGAACCGCTGCGCGTCGCCGAGGCCGTCAAGGCGATGGACCTCAAGCACGCGGTAATCACATCGGTCAACCGTGATGATCTTCTCGACGGCGGCGCCACCATCTTCGCCGAGACGGTCCGTGCGATTCGCCAGCTGGCTCCAGGTTGTTCGGTCGAGGTCCTCACACCCGACTTCAAGGGCGACCCGACCGCGGTCGCTACGGTCCTCGAGTCACGACCGGAGATATTCAGCCACAACCTGGAGACGGTTCGCCGACTCTACCGCTTCCTCCGTCCCGGCGGCCGCTACGAGCGGGCGCTGCAGGTGTTGAAGCACTCGAAGGCGATTGACCCGACCGTACTTACCAAGTCGGGCATCATTTGTGGAATGGGTGAAACGCGCGACGAGTTGGCCGTGGCGATGGCCGATCTTGCCAATGCCGGAATCGAGATCCTCACACTCGGTCAGTACTTGCGCCCGTCGCCTCGTCATCTGCCGATAGACCGATACTACACGCCCGACGAATTCGACGAACTGAAACAGCTCGGCGAGCAGGAGATCGGATTCAAACACGTCGAGGCGGGACCGCTGGTACGCAGCTCCTACCACGCGCGGGAGCAGGTCGAGTCGATCGGATGCGGCTCGCATGCCCAACCGGCAGGCCCAGCCAGTAGCTGACCCGAACAAACTAATGCCTGGGACGCGAGACCGAGGCGCAGATTGAGCGCCCGCGTCTCTCAGCAGCGAATCGGTTCTGGAGGTTTCGCACTAGTGGCAACGAATATTACCCGATCGGATGAGCTCCTGGGTCTCGATCGTGACGCGCTGGTCGAGATGCTGAAATGGATGATCCTGGGTCGTCGGTTCGAGGAACGCGCCGGCGAAATGTACCAGCTGGGCGAGATCGGCGGTTTCTGCCACCTCTATATAGGACAGGAGGCGGTCGCCGTCGGCGCCCTCACGCCACTGCGCCCCGACGACTATGTGATCACCGCCTACCGCGACCACGTACACGGCCTCGTCCGCGGCATGGACCCGGGCACTATCATGGCCGAGCTTTTCGGCCGCGTCGACGGCAGCTCGAAGGGTAAGGGCGGCTCGATGCATCTTTTCGACACATCGACCAACTTCATGGGCGGCCACGCCATCGTCGGCGGCCACCTGCCGGTAGCTGTCGGCATCGCCTATGCCATCCGCTACCGCGACACCGACCAGGTCTGCGTCTGCTTCCTCGGCGATTCGGTCGCCAATATCGGGGCCTTCAACGAGGCGCTGAACATGGCGGCACTCTTCCAGCTTCCGGTCGTCTTCATTATCGAAAACAATAAGTACGGCATGGGCACCGCCGTTCACCGAGCCGCCGCTATCGAGAACCTGGCGGACCGCGCCTGCGCCTACTCGGGCATGCAGGGTTGGACCATCGACGGCATGGAAGTTCTGGAAGTGCGACGAACCGTTGACGCGGCAGTCGATCGGGCCCGCACTCATAAGCTGCCCAGCCTGATCGAGGCCAAGACGTACCGCTTCGTAGGTCACAGTATGTCGGACCCTAACTACGGACATTACCGGACCAAGGAGGAAGTTCACCACTTCAGAGCGCACGACGACCCAATCAAGCAGTACATCGATATTCTGAAAGCGCACGGGGTGATCAAGGACTCCGACCTCAGCGATATCGAGCAAAGAGCGAAGAAGATCGTCGACGAATCGGTCGAGTTCGCCAAGGGTAGCCCGGCCCCGCAGCCGGACGACCTTTACGACGACATTTACTCCGGGGAGTTCCCCGATCTCAAGCGGAGGGACCCATGGCGGTAATCACCTACCGCGATGCTCTGAATCAGGCGCTCCGCGATGAGATGCGCCGCGATCCCGACATCTTCCTCATGGGTGAGGAGGTCGGCGCTTACCAGGGCGCCTATAAGGTGAGTCGCGAGTTGCTGGAAGAGTTCGGTGAGTGGCGCGTACGAGATATGCCCATCGCGGAGCTCGGGTTCACCGGTCTGGGCGTAGGTGCAGCGATGGTCGGCCTACGTCCTATCGTCGAGTACATGACCTGGGCCTTCGCACTGCTCGCCATCGACGGAATCGTCAATTCCGCCGCCAAGATACGCTATATGTCGGGCGGCCAGTTCAAGCTGCCCATCACCTTCCGCGGGCCGAGCGGGGCCGCCAACCAGCTGGCGGCCACCCACTCGCAGGCGCTCGACTCGTGGTACGCCCACATCCCGGGCCTCAAGGTCGTAGCGCCGGCTACGGCGCGTGACGCCAAGGGTCTTCTCAAGTCAGCTATCCGTGACGACGACCCCGTCGTGTTTCTGGAAGGCGAGCTGCTCTACGGGTCCAAGGACGACGTACCCGACGACGAAGATTTCACGCTCCCCTTGGGCGCCTCCGAGGTCAAACGGCCGGGAAGCGACGTGACGGTCATAGTACACTCGCGGCCGCTGCACTCGGCCTTGGCCGCGGCCGATACTCTCGAACGTGAGGACGGAATAGCCGTCGAAGTCATCGACCCACGAACCCTGCGCCCGATGGATGTCGATACCATTCTCGACTCGGTGCGCAGGACGAACCGCTGCGTCATAGTCGAGGAGGGTTGGCCGGTCTGTGGGATCGGCGCCCAGATCGTCGATGACATCCAGCGCGAGGCGTTCGACTATCTGGATGCGCCCGTCGCCCGCGTCACCGGAGCCGACACGCCACACCCGTATGCCGCCAACCTCGAACAGCTTCACTTCCCCCAGGCGGATCTCATCGTCAAGGCGATCCGTCAGGTCTGTTACCGGGACTAGCATATGGC
>JASFTI010000164.1:0-7583 GCA_050053635.1 Gemmatimonadales bacterium | reverse complement strand
CCTGTTCGCCGCCGGCTACGATCTGGTGGGTTCCTACGAGGTGGTGGTCGGCGAGCTGGCTCGCGTCGTCGGCCTGGAGCGCGTTCTCCTCTTTCACCTCAACGACTCGAAGACGCCACTCGGAAGTCGGGTCGACCGCCACGAGCAGATCGGCAAGGGCCGACTGGGCCCGGACCCATTCCGCCACATCATGCGCGATGACCGTTTCCGTCAGGTGCCCAAAGTCATCGAGACTCCCAAGGGCGGCTACCCGGTCCGCACCGATCGCCGGAATCTGAGATATCTGAGCCGCTTACTGCCTCAATAGCCAATATCCGACATCCATTGGTCGGTTGTTCACGGTGTATTCAAGACCCAGGTTCCAAGGTCCGATCACCAATGCCACATTTACTTGCTTGGGAGTTGAGACTCGAGACTTGCTCCCTGGAAGCCACTTGATCAACTGATCATCGGATGTCGGATATTGGTTATCGAGCTTCCCCCACAGGACCCCGGGTTGCAATAGACGCCGCCACAGCGTATTAGATCTCGGTCGTCCGCATCGTCGGTCTAGCTGAGCACGTTAGTGACATGGGCAAAGACACGAAGACAGGAGCGCTAGCGGAGATCGAGATGAGGATGCGCGCCGTGGCCGAGCTACTGGGCCGCAGGCTCCCACCTCATCCGCCGGCCGAGCGCACGCCGGAAGAGCAGCATCGCCATCTGCTCGAGGAGGCCCAGCAGCTGTACGAGAACGAGCTGAACTGGGAGGAGGAGACGGGCGAGGAGTCGACGGATTCCGGGGCGGTCGTGTCGCTGGTCTTCCCCGGTACCCTGGCGTTGGTCGATGCTCTGGTGACTTCGCACGATCCCAGCGAGCGTGGCGAAGGCGGTCCGCACCGCGACGTCGTGGCCTCGTTCTTGGGTTGGTTGGCTGACCGGCTGTTGAAACTGCGTTCCGGCGGTCTGCATGGTAGCGCGACGATTCGGGCGAAAGAAGCCGACCTGGCGGACCGGCTCATCGATCTGGTGCTTCACCGCTATTGCCAGCTCAGTCCGGAAGAGGTCGAGGTTTTGGAGGCGGCGAGCAATTAGAAGGGCCAACCACAACTCATTTCGTTCGTACTTGCGATGAAAACAGTAGTCTGCGTCAAGCGGGTGCCCGACTCGGAGAGCCGTATCGCGAAGGCGAAGGACGGCCACTCCGTCGACACACAGGGAGTGAAATTCGTTCTTAACCCTTACGACGAGTTCGCGGTCGAGGAAGCTCTCAAATTGAAGGAGGCGGCCGGCGACGGAAGCGTGACCGTCATGACACTCGGCGGCGAAGAGTCGAAGGAGACTTTGCGTACGGCGCTGGCCATGGGAGCGGACGAGGCCGTCCTGCTCAAAGGCCAGCCGTCGGTCGACGGACTCGGCACGGCCGAGAAACTGGCCGAGGCGATCGAGGGTCGGGAGTTCGATCTCGTCCTGTTCGGCAAACAGGCGATCGATGATGACAACCTGCAGGTGCCGGCGATGGTCGCCGAGCTACTGAAGCTTCCCTGCGCGACCGTCGTAATCGAGCTGCAGGTCGATGGTGGTGCGCTGACGGCGACGCGTGAGATTGAGGGCGGCCACGAGATCGTCGAATTCGAGCTGCCGGGGGTGGTCGCCGCTCAGAAGGGCCTGAACGAGCCGCGCTATCCGAGCCTCAAGGGTATCATGCAGGCGAAGAAGAAGCCGCTCGAGGAATTGGATGCCGGAGACGCCGAGTCGCGGCTCGAAGTCATCGAGGTCATGAACCCACCGACGCGCTCGGCGGGCCAGATCGTCGGCGAGGGCGCCGACGCCGTGCCCGAGCTGGTGCGCAAACTCCGGGACGAAGCCAAGGTTATCTGAAAACGATGAGCGTTCTTGCATTTGCAGAGCAGAGAGGTGGGGCACTCCGGGGTGCTGCGCTCGAGATGCTAACCGCGGGGCGCGGGCTGGCGGATGCACTGGGAGTCGAGTTGATCGCGGTCCTGCTCGGGCCACCCGAGCTGGCGGCCGAGACGGGCAAGCTGGGGAGCTACGGCGCCGATCGCGTGCTGACCGGCTTCTCCGATGCTTTCGCCGAGTACGCGCCGGAAGCGTACACCGAGCTGGTGGCGAAGGCGGCCGAGGAGAACGGGGCGAAGGTAGTCCTGTTCGCCGCCAGCGCTCAGGGGAAGGACCTGGCGCCGCGGGCCGCGGCGCGGCTCAAGGCCGGGCTGGCGAGCGATGTGACGGAAGTCGGGGTGGCGGATGGCCGCGTGGTCGCCGTGCGGCCCGCCTACGCTGGCAAGGTATTCGTGCGCGTCGGCTTCACCGGCGAGCCGGCTATGTTGAGCGTCCGACCGCGGGCCTACAAGGCGGCGGAGGCGCCGCGCGAGGCACGGGTCGACGAGCTGGCCCTCGGGGACGAGTCGGCGGGTCGCGCCAAGGTGCGGGCGGTGGAGGGGGAGGATAAGGAAAGGGCCGACGTCGCCGAGGCCGAGATCGTGGTCTCGGGCGGTCGCGGGCTGGGCTCACCCGAGAACTGGAAGTTGCTCGAGGAACTGGCGGACGCACTCGGTCCCGGTGCGGGGCTCGGTGCCAGTCGCGCGGTCGTCGATGCGGGTTGGCGTCCGCACAGCGAGCAGGTGGGCCAGACGGGCAAGGTAGTAGCGCCGCCGCTCTACTTCGCCATCGGGATCAGCGGAGCGATTCAGCACCTGGCGGGTATGCAGACCGCCGGCTGCATCGTCGCGGTGAACAAGGACGCCGAGGCGCCGATCTTCAAGATCGCCGACTACGGGATCGTCGGCGACGTCAATGAGGTCGTACCGCGTCTGACCGAGGAGATCAAGAAGCTCCGCTCCGAGGGCTGAGGCCGGAGTCCGTCGCATCCGGTCTCCGTTTCAATCCCTTATCTCCATCTCCATCTCCATCTTCATCTCCATCCTCGTAGTCTGGAGGACGAAGACGAAGATGGAGATGGAGAGGATCAGGAGTGGGTTAACGCTCGCGCAGGACGATAGCATCGACCTCGCTACCGGGGGGGAGGGTGCTATCGGCAGGCACCCTTATCAACGCGTCCGCCTCCGACATCGACGTGAGTATCCCGGAGCCCTGCGGCCCGGTCAGCCGCGCCAGCCAGGTATTGCCCTCCCGGTCCAGCGTCGCCCGATAGAAGTGCGTACGGCGGCCCGTCGTCGTCACCGGCTCCGCCAGCCGCACGCGCCGCCAGGGTCGGTCGTAGTGCGATAGTCCGGTCATCTTCCTCAGCGCCGGTCTCACCAGCACCTCGAAAGTGACCATCGCCGAGACCGGGTTGCCGGGTAGAGCGAAGACGGGCATCGCGCCCAGCATGCCAAAGGTGAAGGGACTGCCGGGCCGCATCTGCACGCGATAGAAGAGGAACTCAAGGCCCAGATCGTCGAGCACTTCCTTGACGTAGTCGTGATCGCCGACCGCGAGCCCGGCGGAGGTGATCAAGGCGTCGTGACCGATCGCCGCTTCGAGGCGTGTGTGCAGGCTCTCGGGGTCGTCGCGCGCGATACCGAGCATGACCGGCTCGCCGCCGGCCTCCTGCACCTGAGCGGCCAGAGCGTAGGAGTTCGAGTTCATTATGCGACGGCCGGCGTGGACTTCCTCCAGCTCGTCGAAGTCGGCTAGCTCGTCCCCGGTCGCCAGGATCCCCACCGTCGGCTGGCGGTAGACCGGGACCGATGGTTGACCCAGCATCGCCAGCACGCCGATCTCCGCCGGTCGCAGCAGGCTTCCGACGCTGAGCGGGCGCGCACCGACCTTCAGGTCCTCACCGCGGCGGCGGATGTTGCGCCCCGCGTCGCTACCATCAAAGACCCGGATAGTGTCGGGCTGGGGACCGGGCTCGGTGTGCTCGAGTCGGGTGACACCGTCGGCGCCCGTCGGTACCGCCGCGCCCGTCATCACGCGGACCGCTTCGCCGGGGCCCACCGCGCGGGTTGGAAAGGCGCCGGCGGGTATCTCGTCTATCACCTTGAGGACCACCGGTCTCTCGCGGCTTGCCCGGACCACGTCCCGAGAGAGAACGGCAAACCCATCCATCGCACTGTTGTCCCACGCCGGATGTGTGACGGCCGACTCCACATCGGCGGCCAGGACGCGTCCCAGTGCGGCGCTCAGGCGAACGAGCTCCCGGTCCAGCTCGCCGACTCGCGACAGGATGATCTCCCGCGCTTCATCCACCGAGAGCCAGTCGGGTTTTCGAGGCTGACGGGCGCTACCGCGTCGTTCCGTCATCGTGCACCGCGCTCCGCGCTGCGGATCGCCTGCTCGGCTCGCTCGCGATCCGCGGGTGTGTTGACGTTGAGGAACATGAGCTCGGGCTTACCGAAGCGGGCGACCTCGTCCAGCGGCACCGTTCGTACCGGGACATCGTCGTAGAATGAGATGACGTGCCGCTCCCCGCGGTCGAGCGCCGTTTCGATGGCCGCCCGGCAGCCGGCGCCGTACCAGGCGCAGAGCGGTTCCAGGCCGCGACGCGACTCACTTTCCGGCGCGACGACCCCATCAACCCCGGCGTCCCTGACCAGTTCTCTGAGAAGCTCCGCCGAGAGGAACGGCATGTCGCAGGCGGCAACCAAGACGCCCGAGTAGCCAGCCTCCTCCGCCCAGCAGACGGCTGTATGGAGGCCGCCCAGCGCTCCGAGGCCGGGCCGCAGGTCGGGCCGCATCTCCAGGCCCAGCGCTCGGTACGTGTCGAGCTCGTTGGCCACCAGCACCACGCGACCGGCCGCCGCGCCCAGGGCGCGGATCGCCCGCACCGCGATGGGTTCGCCGCCCACCTCCTCCAGCGCCTTCGGCTGACCCGCGTAGCGGCGGTTGGCGCCGCCGGCCAGCAGGGCGGCGAGGGTGTGGGTCTGGGCTTGGCTCGCCGGGCTCACAGCAGGCGCTCGCGCCTGAGCTCCTTGTGCATCGTCCTCAGGCACTGGTCCATGACGACGGTAACCCCGGCGCGGCGCGCCTCCAGCGCGGCCTCCTCGTTGACCACGTCCAGCTGCATCCAGATCAACTTGGCGCCGATCTCGACGGCTTCCTGAACGTGCGGCGCAACCAGCTCCGAGGCGCGGAAGATGTCGACGATGTCGATCGGCCCCTCGGCTTCCCGAGCGCTCGACAGGTCGGGGTAGCTCTTCACTCCTAGGATCATGTCGTGCTTGGGGTTGATGGGAACGACGGCGTAGCCCTGCTCCATCAGATAGCGCGCGACCGAATTGCTGTCGCGGTAAGATTTCGGGGAACAGCCGACCACGGCTATCGTCTTCGCTTCTTTGATGATTTCGATTGTCTGGGGATCAAGCAGCATGGTCCTTACAGTCGTTGCTCGAGGTCGAGCGCCGGAAGGTGGTACTTCGGGTCGACCGCCCGCTGCAGCGGCTCGCTTCCGGCGAAAAGAATCACTTCGAGGGTGGGCCGCACGACCCCTTCGCGCAGGTGGCCGCCGACAACCGAGTAGTCGCGCCGTCCCAGCGTGACGTGCGCGTGTACCAGTGGTTCGCCATCGTGCAGCGCGACGTTACCGACGAGCGTCAGCACCTCCATCTGCTCGGCGAACTCGCGGTCCAGGTATCGTTTCGATTCGGTATCGAAGAATGCGATGGTAGTTCGCCGCATGGCGCCGATAGCGGTAAAGCTGCCGCGCTTCACACCGTGAGCCGAGAGGAACTCGAGGAACTTGTTCGGGAAGACTTCATCGTCCTCCAGGCGAACGACGTACGTATCACCGTGACGGACGTATTGCATCGCGGACAGCTAACCTCCTGACGCTAGGGCAGGATCCTGGGCGTGACGCCGAACAAGAGCTCGATCAGCGTACGGGCCAGCACGTAGGGTACGAAGCCGGCGAACGCCGTGGCGAGCGCCCGGCCGGTGCCGAAGTCGAGGGCCTGTCGGATCGCCACCAGGACCGTCCCGATCATCCACACGAGAACCGCCAGGTAGAGCCAGGTCCCCACGCCCGACAGCGCCCTGAGGGCCAACAGGACGCCCGGCGCCTGCGCGAAGCCGATGGTCCGCAACAGCTCGCCCCAATCGGCGGTGCCTTCAAATAGCTGAACGCCCACCAAGTAGCACGTGCCCGACCACAGCGCCCAGCCGAAATAGGCGCCGACAACGCCGGCGATCAGGCCGCCGGGCCCCAATTCCGCCGCGCCGATCGCCGCCGCCAGCGCTACCAGGCCGACGACGCCCGCCGCCTGGGCGGTCGCGCCCTGGTCGTGCTCGACCTCCTCGTAGATCGGGACGCTGAACGTCGCCGCCCCCCAAACGCGCTTGACGAACGGGGACCGTGAGCTCGCTGCAGGCTCGCTTTTCTCCATCGACAGACCTCCCCGTGGGAACGAGATACGTCGCCGAATATAGGGTGTGGGCCGCCGCTAGTCAGTAGCCGGTTGTTCGGTAGCCAGTAGCCGGTGGCCAGTAGCCGGTAATGTCGGACTTCGAATCTCTTCCTTGGCACTCACCGGCCACTGGCCACCGACTACTGTCTATCGGGTACGGAAACGCAGTCCCGCGTAAAGGTTCCGTCCCGGCGCTGGCTCGTAGTAGCGCCCGGCGGTGGCGTTGACGACGACGGACGAATTGTAACGCACGTCGAAGACGTTGTTGATCCCGAGGAAGGGTGCGAGCTGGAAGCTCGCAGCGCGGGCCGCATACCCCAAACGCAGGTCGACCACCGCGTAGCCATCGTTGCGGTTCTGGTTGGCGCTGTCGACGAAGTAGTCGTCAACAGCGGTCAGGCGTAGCGAGGCGGAAAGGCCGGTGCCCAGAGCGTAACCGAGCCGCGCGTGGAGGCTGTGCGGTGGGACACCCGGGACCCGCTTGCCGCTGAAGTCGCCCGCCTCGGTGACGAACTCGTCGAACGTGAAGTACGAGTACGTGTAGGCCAGGCTCGCGGTCCAGCCCGACGCGACGAGCGCCGAGATCGCCGCCTCGAACCCCTGGTGCACGCTGGAGCCGGCGTTCTCGAAATAGACGCGCTCGATCCCGGCGGCGGCGTAGCCGATCAGCTGGTCCGCCACGTCGGCGTGGAACAGGGCGAGGCTGTAGCTCAGCCTTCCGCCGGCGGTGCCCTTCAGGCCGAGCTCGTAGTTCGTGGCGCGCTCCGGCCCCAGATCCGGGTTGAAGCCGCCCAGCGTGTCCGTCAGCTCGGTGGTCGTCGGCGTCTGAAACGAGCGCCCGACGTTGGCGTAGAGGTTGAGCCAGGGCGCATGGCGGTAGCTCAGACCCGCCAACGGGCTCCACTGGTCCATCGTCCGAGCGCCCGAGTCGTCGGGATCGTCACCCGTGACCAGACGGTCGTCCACATCGAAGCGGACCCGGTCGTAGCGTAGGCTCAGGGTCAGCCCGAGCCCGGGTGTCAGGGCCAGGCCGCCGTGGGCGAAGAGCCCGAGGGACGTCACCCCCTCATCCTGATCGAGGGCCACCGGGCCGATCCCCTCTGCGTCACGGAGCCGCTCGACCCGGTCGTCTTGCTGGCGGTCGAAATCGACGCCGGCGCCCAGGCGCGTCAGGCGGCCCGTCGCCGGGTTGAGGCGGTACTCGGCCCGCGCTCCGCCGCCCAGCCGGTCGAGCTCGAT
>JASFTI010000163.1:0-7666 GCA_050053635.1 Gemmatimonadales bacterium | reverse complement strand
AGCCCCTCGAAGTCGATCCGGATCGGCCCCTCACCATTCTCATCCCCTTCATCCTCATCCTCGCCGGCACCGGCGCTCTCACCCTCGATCGTCACCTCATCGCTCTGCGGCGGGAACGGGTGCGGCACGTCGTCCCGCAGCGCCAGCGCGTAGATGTAGGTCGAGCGGTCGACCACGTAGTTCCACTCGAAGACGCCGATCTGCGGAGCCAACTCGCGTTCGGCCATGTAGAACAGGTAGTCCCCTTCCGGGCCCCAGGCCGGCGCGAACTCGTCGAAGTACTCGGCGGTGACCCGGTGCAGTTGCCGATCGGCCAGGCTGTAAATGTAGATCGAGTTGAAGTCCGAATGGTCGTTCAGCGTGAAGGCGAGATAGCCGCCGTGCGGCGACCAGGTGTAGTCCGTCACCTGGCCCGATTTCTCATCGGCTATCTCGCGCTGCTGTTTCGTCTCCACGTCGAGGACGTAGATCTTGCCTTCCTTGTTGCTGTAAGCGATCTGCGAGCCGTCGGGCGACCAGACGGGCGCGTAGAGTCGCCCCGCACTGCCGCTGGTCAGCTGCTCCGGCTCGCCCGAGTCGTCCTGGTTGATCAGGTAGATCTCTTCCTCACCGCTCATATCGCTGACGAAGGCGATCTTCGACCCATCCGGCGACCAGCGCGCCAACCGGTCGTGCGCCCCCGTCGAGCTCGTCAGGTTGCGGGTCGGGCCGTGCTCGATCGGCGCGCTGAACACATCGCCGCGCGCCACGAACAGCGCACGCTCGCCTTTCGGGCTCAGTTGGAAGTCCTCGATGTCGCCCGCCACGTTGATCCGCGACGGTCGCATCGCTACTCCGTCGGTCGGCACGTCGATCGAGATCTGCCTGCTCGACGCTTCACCCACATCGTAGATCACCAGCTCGCCGTTCAGCTCGTAGACGATCTGGCCCGTCTCGTCCCGGCTCGGCCAGCGAACGTCCCAGGTCGTGTAATCGGTGAGCTGGGTCGTGGCACCATCGGCGGGATTGTAGGAGTAGAGGTTGTTGGTGCCGTCGCGGTCCGAGGTGAAGTAGACCAGGTCGCCCAACCAGATTGGATCGCGGTCGGCCCGCGGATGGTCGGCGATCAGCTCCGCCCGGTTCCTCTCGAGATCGAAGATGTAGACGTCCTGCGCCCAGCCGCCCTCGTGCCGCTTCCAGCTGCGGAAATCACGGAAGGGATACGAGTAGACGACCCGCCTGCCGTCGGGCGAGTAGTCGCCCGCACCGGCGATGGGAATCGGAACCGCCTGCGGGAAGCCGCCCTCACGCGGCACCGTGTACAACCGGCCGTCGGTCAGATCCCAGCCATCGCCACGTGCCGAGCGGAAGAGCACCGCCGAGCCGTCGCGCGTCCAGCCATAGACCAGGTTATCGTAGCCCCACCGCGGTGGCAGCGGGCCTACCGCCGGGTAGTAGGTCAGTTGCTTCGGTACGCCACCTTCAGCCGGCATCACGTAGACCTGCTCGTCCCCATCGTACTGGCCGGTAAAGGCGATCCAGCGACCGTCGGGCGAGAACTTGGGGAAGAGCTCGAGGCCGGGGTGGGCCGTAAGGCGCCTCGCCGTGCCGCCGGCCGCCGACGCGGTCCACAGATCGCCGCCGAACATGAAGACCACCCGGTCACCGTGGATGTCCGGGAAGCGGAGCAGCTTGGTCTGGGCGCCGGCGCCGGCCGGAGCCAGCATCGCCGCCAGCGCGAACAGACAGAGGCACAGTGTCGCACTTTTCACGATTCTCATGGGATTCCTTCCCGCTTGGAGGTTATGGTCTGGGGAAATCCGCTATTCCCGAATTATCGTCTACGGATGCCCGTATCGACCCAGCAGGTCGCCCGCCAGCACCTCCAGCTGTTCCTTCGTCCGGCCCTCGAAGTGCCGCGCGCAGACTACGTCGTACTGCGAGCAGAGCCTATCGCACCCCGGCCTGTCCACCATCTGGTCGGCCATGTTGAACAGCACGTTGTCTTCCTTTTGGATGTGGGCTCGAAGCAGTTGCAGGTAGGCGCGGGCCGCGTTGCCCAGCCGGGCCAGCGCCTCCGTGTCACCGCCCCTGGCATCCTCCAGCGCCTTGGCCATCTGGGCGACGAACCCCCTGCCCTGTTTGTGCTCGAACAGCATCACCGCGATAGGCCCGCCCTCCCGCGGCATCCCGCGCGACTCCAGCTCGGGAAACAGCAGGTCTTCTTCTTTGCCGTGGTGGCAGGCGTCGGCGAACAGGCGGAAGAACTCGACACACTCCTGCATGGCGTCGAGGTCCCAATCACCGGTGTCACCTTTCTCCACAAGCGCCTGCAGAACGTCCAGCACTCTGAGGATGAGCTGATGCTCCTCGCGAAGCATACCGGTGGGGGTGCGGGGCTCTGGCATGGCCACCTCCAGGCTCGGTACGGGATGTTAATGGGACTTTTCTTCGGACTCCCTACGAAGGATGGTCGCGAAAGGTTTTGCTTCGCGCCAGGGGTCGGGCGCGAGAACCCTGAAGGGCGAATTCTCGTTCTTCTAGCAGAAGGATTCCCGGGGTCAGTAGCGGTTCGGGCCTGGATCCGTAACCACACACGAGGTCGAAATAGATGACTACCACGATCGCAAAAACCAGAATAGATGACGAGAAGCTACGGGAAAGGGCCGAGCCACGGGTAACCGAGCAGGAAGCGCGTGCCGTCGCCGAGGCGGCCCGCCAGACCGAGTGGGCCAGCCCCAGCTTCGTGCGCGAGCTGTTCGCCGGTGACCTCCGCCTGGAGCTCATCCACCCCTACCCCGAGCACGATCCGGAGGAGCAGAACCGGGCCAGGCCCTTCCTCGAGCAGCTGGACGCCTTGCTGCGCCGCGTCGATTCCGACCGAATCGAGCGCGAGCGCGAGATCCCCGACGAAGTTGTCGAGCGGCTGAAGAGGATAGGCGCGTTCGGGATCAAGATCCCGGCCAAGTACGGCGGCCTCGGGCTGTCGCAGCGCACTTACGTGAAGGCTATCGGTATGGTCTCCAGCGTCGACGGCTCGCTTACCGCGCTGCTCTCGGCCCACCAGTCGATCGGGTTGCCCCAACCGCTCAAGCTCTTCGGCACGGAAGAACAGAAGCGGAAATATCTGCCGCGGCTGGCCAAGGGCGCGATCTCCGCCTTCGCCCTCACCGAGCAGGACGTGGGCTCGGATCCCGCCCGCATGACGACGACGGCCCAGCTGAGCGAAGACGGCGAAGCCTACATACTGAACGGCGAGAAGATGTGGACGACCAACGGAACGCTGGCCGAGCTGCTGGTCGTCATGGCGCGTACCGGCCCGCGCCGGATCACGGCGTTCATCGTCGAGACCGACTGGCCCGGTGTCGAGCTGGTCCAGCGCTGTCACTTCATGGGCCTGGATGCCATCTACAACGGCGTCATCCGCTTCAACGACGTTCGCGTTCCCAAGGAGAACGTGCTGTTGAAGGAAGGGGCCGGACTGAAGCTCGCCCTGGTCACGCTGAATACGGGCCGGCTGACGTTGCCGATGAGCGCCGCGTACGGCGCCAAGCGCGCGGTCGAGATCTCACGCGAGTGGGCGCGCGAGCGGAAGCAGTGGGGCACGCAGATCGGGGTGCACGACGCCGTCGCGCAGATGCTGGGCGCGATGGCGGCGGACGCGTTCGCGCTCGAGTCGGTCGCCGACCTGGCCTCGGCGATGGCCGATGCGGGTGACTACGACATCCGGCTCGAGGCGGCGGTCGCGAAGCTGTACAACACCGAGGTCGGCTGGAAGCTGATCGACGATGCGCTGCAGATCCGCGGCGGCCGCGGTTACGAGAAGGCCGAATCGCTGCGCGCGCGCGGAGAGCGAGCTGTCCCGGTCGAGCGGATGCTGCGCGATTCGCGGATCAACCGGATCTTCGAAGGGACGACCGAGATCATGCGGCTGTTCATCGCGCGCGAGGCGCTGGATACGCACCTCGCGGTCGCCGGCGAGCTCGTCGATCCCAAGGCAGGGTTCGCCTCGAAGCTCAAGGCCTTGGCGCGCGCGGCAGCCTTCTACGCCTGGTGGTACCCGACCCGCTGGATCGGTTGGGGGCGCTGGCCGCGTTATTCCGAGTTCGGTCAGCTCGCCGGGCACGTGCGCTACGTCGATCGCGCCGCGCGACGCCTGGCGCGCGCACTCTTCCACGCGATGGTCCGCTTCGGCCCCAAGCTCGAGAAGCGCCAGGCGGTGCTCGGACGACTGGTCGATATCGGCGCCGAGCTCTTCGCCATGGCCGTCGCCAGCTCGCGAGCCACGGCGCTGGCCAGGCAGGGCGAGCCCGGCGCCCTCGAGGTCGCCGATGTCTTCTGCCACCGAGGCCGACGCCGCGTCGACTCGCTCTTCCGTCAGGTCTTCAGCAACGACGACGTGGCGACCTACCGGCTGGCGCAGCAGGTGCTCAAAGGCGATCACATTTGGCTGGAGACCGGGCTGCCGGCCCTCTAGTGTTCGGCCACAGTGGTTGTGAAGCGTGGTCGGGGTCGGCCGGGGGATCCTCAGAGCGGACATTCGGAGCGCCCCGGCCAGTCCTCGATCGCGGCCCAGTGCCGCGCGACATGAAGCGAGAGGGTCCCCCGGCCGACCCCAGCGTCCTCCAGTCAAGCGTCAGCATCACTGTGGCCGAACATTAGCCCAACCTCTACCGGTTGCGCCGCTGCCCGATCGGACTGCCCGGCGGCGCGCCCGGTACCTCCGAGGCCGGTGTCGTTCCTTCCGCCCGCTGCCACCAACGATTGATGTCCTCCAGCGCCAGACGCTGGTGAGGCGTCGGGCTCTCCAGCTCGCCCAACCACGCCGACAGGCCCGCCAGCTGCGCCGTCAGCACTGCGCGCACCTGAGCTGTGTTCTCGGTGCTGCCCGCCTCCGCCAGCAGGCGGTCCAGCACGACGCGCTCGACCGCGCGACGGATCTCCTGCATGTATGGTGTCTCCTCGGCCGGCGCGTACCAGCTCACCTCGAGTGTGCGGTCGACGACCTCGGCGAGCGCGGGCGACGATTCGTCACGCGCATGAAACTCGACCAGCCGGGCCATCCGCTGAGGCTGCAGGATGAATCCGACCGTCAGATCCGCGGCGGTCGCCGCCGCACTCAACGGATCGAAGGTCGGGCCCGTGCGGCCCGCGAACAGTTCGCCGCTGCTCATGCCGAAAGCGCGCGGCGGTATGAGCTGCAGGATGCGCTCGGGGATCGCCAGGAACTCGGGCTCGATGGTCAGCAGCATGGCGTCGAGCGCTCGGCGCTGCCGGGCGCCGGGCACCATCTCGATCGTCATCTGGCCGTCGCCGCGCACTGCGAAGTTGTAGTCGGCGCCGCCGACCGAGTGCGCGGTCGCCTCGACCTGATAGCGATGATGCAGGTACAGGGGCACCAGCACCTCTTCCAGCGCCGCCATCGGTTCGCCCAACCGAATCGCCGACGCACCGAAATTCTCCAGCCCGATCCGCCGCACTTCGATCTCGTGCTCCAGCATCGCGACCGGATCCGAGCCGTTGTCCCACAACGCTGCCAGCGGGTGAGCGGCGCCCGCCGGCCGCGCGTCCCGATCGGTGATGAAGCGGACGCCGCGTTCCAGAGCGTCACGCACGATTCCATCCAGAGCCGCTTCCTCGTCGGTACCCTCCGGGAAGTCACTGTACAGCCATTTGACGGCGAACTTGTCGTAGTCGCCGACCCCGACCGCGTAGGCCTGGGACAGATCGAGGGCACCGCCCTCTGCGATAGCGACCAGCGGCGCCGGGTAGTCCATGACGCTCGAGCGCCCATAAGCGCTGGCGATGTAGTTGTGGGCGAACCCCAGCGTGTGGCCGACCTCGTGAGCCGAGAGCTGGCGCAGGCGCGCCAGCGCCATCTCCACCGGATCGGAGCCGTCCGCAACGGCTGCCAGATAGTCGAACGTCGGCCCCGCCGCCAGGTCGCACTCGCCGATCGCGGCACCGAACGGTGAGACCAGGCCCGCGCCCAGCAGATGATCCTGTCGCACCCGCAAGCTCCCCAGGTTGACGTTCCCCTTGAGGATCTCGCCGCTGCGCGGATCGACGACCGAGCCACCGTAAGACCAGCCGCGCGTCGAGCGGTGCGTCCAGTGTATGACGTTGTAGCGCAGGTCCATAGGGTCGGCGCCTTCAGGTAAGACTTCAACCCGGAAAGCGTCGATGAAGCCCGCCTCCTCGAACGCTTCGTTCCACCAGGCGGCGCCCTCGAGCAGCGCGCTGCGGATCGGCTCGGGTGCCCCGCGATCCAGGTAGTAGACGATCGGCTCCAGCGGCTCGGAGCTCGCGGCGTTCGGGTCCCGCTTCTCGAGGCGGTGACGGGCGACCCAGCGGACCTCGAGCGGTTCGTCGATTGGCGCGGCGAAGTCGTGGAAGCTGACGCCGAAGGCCCCGACTCGGGAATCGACGGCCCGTGGCTCATAGCCGTCGTCCGGCAACTGCACCAGCGAATGATGCTGTCGGAGCGTGATGGCGCTCCCCGACGCCGCCGTACTGCGCACCAGCGGTCCGGGCCGCTCGCTGGTGAAGGTCAGCGATGTCTCGATCTCGGTGTTCTGGGGGAACGCGGCCGTGCGCGGCAGGTAGAAGACGCTGCGACTGCGATCGAGCTTGAAGGTCCCCTGCCTTGCCCCCTCGAGTCGTTGCGCGACACCGTGAGCGTCGCGCAAGAAGAAATCGGTGGCGTCGACCAGTACGCGGTCGTCCGTTTGCGCTTCGACCTCGAAGCCCCAGTGCGTGGAGGGAGCGAAGGCGTCCTCGACCGCCCGGACCTCGTAGGGATTGTCCGACCGGGCGCGGTACCCATAGTTCGGCTCGACCAGCAGAACGGTCGGTCCCACACGGCGTGCCTCGAGCACGTAGGTGGCACCCAGCTGCCCGCGATCGAGCCCCACGGGGTTACTGCCCAAGCCCGACGCCAGAGACACCTGATAGAGGAACTCGGTGTCCCAGCGGTCGATCTCCCAGTAGAGCCTGCCCGCGGACTCGTCCCAGTACAGATCGAAAAACCCGACGAAGCGTGTCATCCCGCGGGTCCTGTTCTCGATCGTCGGTACTTCTTCTTCCCGCTGAAGAGCGAACGAGTCGAGCGGTGCCGCGATGCTCAGGCTCATCGCCGCGAAGCAGAGGATGGTCTTCGCGGAAAGCAGCTCGACTCCAGGAGCGTGCTGAAACGACATCGTACCCTCCAGGTCTCACGGTAATGCGCCGCACCAGGACGCGGCCGCCCCGGCCGGTCGGGCGGCCGCTGCCTTGCGCCTTCATGGACGTCGCGGCCGTCACCGGGTAAGTTGTCCGGACTTTGCGAACCCGTTTTATAACGCCTGGGAGGCCGTGATGACCAGCCCCGACCACGATCCCTTCCTCGTAGCAGCGGTCCAGGCCGCTCCCGCCTTCCTCGACCGCGACGCGACGATCGACAAGGCCTGCAGTTCGATCGCCGAGGTAGGCGCCGCCGGCGCCAAGCTCGCCGTATTCCCCGAATGCTTCATCCCCACCTACCCGTTGTGGGTCTGGTTCATCCCGCCGGCGAAGACGCGTGCCCTGCGCCAGCTCTACACCGAGCTGCTCGACAACGCCGTCACGATCCCCAGCGACGCGACGGAGCGGCTGTGCGACGCCGCCCGTGAGGCGAACGTCGCGGTCGCTATCGGAATGAACGAGCGGA
>JASFTI010000162.1:0-7718 GCA_050053635.1 Gemmatimonadales bacterium | reverse complement strand
CTTCAAGGGCGGCTCCACTCGTAACACTTCCCAATCGTCCTTCCACCCTGCCAAGCGCGGCGTCCACATCCTCCAAGTTCGCCAGCGAGTGACGGGCCTGTTTGAGCGCCGTATCCAGTTCCGAGCGTAGCGTCTCGACATCCGACTGCAGATGACTCAGGTGCTGGAGGACCTCGCGGGCGCTCTCCTGTAACTGAAAGCCCCTGAGCCCCATTCGCACGACCGTTAGGTAGGCGTGCAGCGTGTTGGGCGAGACCGGGACCACCCGCTTCTTGTGCGCGTACTCGGCAAGGCAACGGCCGTATTCGTCGAGCGGGGCGATGGCGACCTCGTGGAAGACCGACTCGGAAGGTATGTACATGAAGGCGACGTCGAGTGCGCCCTCGTCGGGCACGATGTACCTGGAGGAAACGTCGTCGATGTGGCCTCTCACATCGCGGGCAAAGGCGCGCCGCGCCGCATCCGCCTCCGTACTTCCGCACCCCCGCAGCTCGACGTAGCGGCGGAAGTTGTCGAGCGGGAACTTCGAGTCCACCGGCAACAGCCGGTCGTCGCCGAGAAGGATGACGGCGTCGACGCGGGCACCGCTACTGGAATACGTGTACTGCAGGCGGAACCGATCGCGGGGCAACATGTCGGCGAGCGTCTCCTCCAGCATGCGCTCGCCGAAGGCGCCCCGCAACTGCGGCGGCTGCAGGATCTTCTGCAGTTCGCTCAGCCCATCCCCTAAACCCTCGACGCTTTCCGTCGCCTTCTGTAGCAGCCCGATCCTGCGGCTCAGCTCGCCCGTCTGCTCCACATGCTCGCGAAGCCGCTCGTCCACTCCCGAGCGCATGGCCTGGACCTCGCGCTGCAGCAGCTGGAGCGAGGCGGGCGGCGCCTCCGCCACGCGCTTGATCTCGTGCTCCACCCTGACCTGACGCCAGGCCAGCCAAAGGGCGACGAGCAGCAGGGCTGCCAGAAGGCCAATCATGAGATCCATGGCGTTCTCTCCGCGACGTCGGCGCAGCGTCCGATCGCCTAGGTCACAAAGTGTCAGGGGGTTAGCAGGCTGGAGGGTATGATCTCAGAGTAGGGGCAAGGGCGGTTTACCGCAAGCACTCGCATATCGGAGCCCGGTTGGGTAGATTGTCAGGCGGATGACTACTTGGGGCACGTAGCAAGGAAGTTGAGATGTCCTCCGACGAGTTTTCTTTCAAGGCATTCAGCGAGCACGCATTCTACCGCAAGGTCAACGAGGCGCTGGTCGATCACGCGCAGCTGAAGCGTGGCTGGACGGTGGTCGACGTGGCCTGCGGGAGCGGCGCGATTACCGAGCTCATCATCGACAAGATCCGCGGCGCACGAAACGCGATGGTGATCGGCGTCGACATGTCGACGACGGCGCTGCGGGAGGCGGCCGACAAGGTCGCGGACGCGCGGGACGCCGTGGTCGAGTTCGTTCAGACCCGGGCGGAGGAGATGTCGGCGAGCGTTAAGCGGGCGGTGGACGCCGTAGTTTTCTGCAACGGCATCCACTATATCGAGGACAAGCAAGTTCTGCTGGAAGAGGTTCACCGCACGCTCAAACCCGGCGGTGTCTTCGCGTTCAACACCGGCTTCTTCGATGGCGCCCTGCCGCCCGAGACTCTGAAGTACTACCGCCGCTGGATGATGAAGTCGCTTCGCAGGCTCAAAAAGCAGTACAACTTGAAGCCCCAGCACTCGAAAGTCGAAGCGCGTAAACAACTGACGGCCGACGAGTATCGCGCTTTGCTCGAGGCTGAAGGGTTTGAGATCAAGTTTCAGGCAATCTACCCCGGCGAAGTGACCGAACAGGGCTGGATCGACTTGAGCCGCTTCTCCGATTTCATCGCCGGCGCGCTGCCCGGTATCCCGCTAGCAACGGCGAGCGATGTCCTGGTCGAATCGCTGCGCGAGACCTTCGAGGAGTTCAACCTGACGGTCTGGCCGCGTAACTGGCTGACCGTCGTCGCCGCTCGGCACTGACTACGACATCGCCTTCAACTCGAAGGGGCCGCGAGGCCCCTTCTTTTCGTGCCCCAGAACCGCACCCCGCCGTCCGGAGAACTTCAGAGGCCGCCAGCACGTTCTTATAGGTGTATGAGCAAGCAAGATAGTACCGCACTCATCCTGGGCGGCGGCGGCAGCAAAGGGGCTGTGCAAGCCAGCCGGGTGCTGGGTATCCTCTGCCGCACCTGCGCGACGTGCCGTCCCTTCGAGCTCGGCCTGACGGCGATGCTGGGCCAGGCGTTCGGGATCGCGGTGGACTGTAAGTGGCGATCCGATGTAAGGCGCTACGCCGATTTTGAAGACGTGTTAATCGTAGCGCCCGATATCGGCACGCACATCGAGGCGCTGGATTTCTCGCACGGCGATGAGCTGTGGCGCGCTGGCTATCGGCTCACGCGCTTCGTCCTCGAGCGCTGGGCGAAAGACAACGAGGCCGCTATGGAGCGTGTAGCTAAGAGGTGGGATCGCCAGGTATCAGTCCTGTGAGCCTGCGAAGTAGCTGTGGGTCGCCGCAGTTCAGCAGGGTCCGCTCACCTCTTTCCATGACGATCAGCACATCCCGATCGGGCCGCCCGAGGATCATGTGAGGCACATGCTCGCCGCCCCTGAGGAAGAACGCGGCGGCGGCGAGCCCGTTGACGACGGCGTGAAGGCGAAAGCTGCCGGTATCCTCGCCGAGCTCGGTGTGGCGAGGGCCAGAGCAGCGTTCCACGCGGAGGTGGCGAAAGAGGCTGACGCTCAACGGATCGAAGTGTTTGCCGCCCGAGCCGATGAGCTCATTCTGGGGAACGTCGAGGACGTAGGAGACTCGATCGACGGCTTTCTCGAAGACGAGTAGCGAGACCATCTCATACAGCACACCCTTGAACTCGGTCTCGCTGAGCTCGAAGATCTGGCCGTCGACATCCACTTTGAAAACAGACTCGGAAGATCCCTTCATTGCCTCCAACCCGCGGCTGTCAGAAGGCCTCGCCACATGATAGGACGCTGGGCGGAGGCAGGCAACCGATGGGATGTTGCGAGCCGCCTCTTGGCGCGCCACTTTTTTGGAGGAGGTGTAACCGACAGCGAGCGCGACATTCTAATGCCTGCTAATCTACCACCCGTTTATCACACAGCCGAGAAACGCTACCGGCAGGCGAACTCGCCCGAGGAGAAGATCGAGGCGCTGCGCGAGATGTACGCCGTCATGCCGAAGCACAAAGGCACCGACAAGCTGCAGGCGGACATCAAGCGGCGGCTCGCGCAACTTAAGGAACAGACGAAGAAGGTGCCGGCAGCCCGGCAGGTGCCACAGTGGGTGATCGAGAAGGTCGGGGCCGGCCAGGTCCCGGTTATCGGACCGCCCAACGTGGGGAAATCGGCGATCATCGCCAAGCTGACTCACGCCGATGTGCGGGTGGCCGAGTACCCGTTCACCACTCAGATCCCGGTGCCGGCGATGATGCCGTTCGAGAACATCCAGATCCAGCTCATCGACTCGCCGGCGTGGTCCGAGGACTTCGACGTAGGCTGGATACCCGAGCTTGCCCGTAGGGCCGACGCCTGCGTGCTCGTCGCCGACCTATCGGACGAACTGGCTGACGAGATGATCGCCTTCATCCTCGATCGCCTGGAGGAGCGCGACGTTGTATTGGTAGGACGTGTACCGGAAGAGCGGGAGGGCTTCGAAGTTTGCATCCCGACCTTACTGGTCGGGAACAAGTCGGACGTTCACGGTGCCGACGGCGTCCTGCGGGTGCTCGAGGCCAGGTTCGGCGGCCGCTTCCCGATCTGCGGCATCTCCGTCGAACAGGAAGATGGGCTGACGGAGTTCAAGCGCGCGGTTTTCGACGTAATGGCGATCACGCGCGTGTTCACGAAGCAGCCGGGCAAAGACGCCGACCTGGGCGAGCCGTTCGTACTCCCCACTGGCAGCACGGTTCACGACCTCGCCGCGAAGATCCACAAGGAGATCTTGGAGAATCTCAAGTACGCGCGATTATGGGGCACGTCCGGGCGCTTCAAAGGGCAACGGGTCGGCGAGGACCATGTGCTGGCGGACGGCGATGTGGTGGAGCTGCATACCCGGTAGCCGGTCGTCGGTGGTCGGTATTCGGTAACTCGGGATCGGAGCTCCTCAGTTACCGACTACTGACTACCGACTACTGACCGTTGATGACTCAGTCTCACGTACTTACCCGGTTCCTCCCCGCCCGCTTCGCTTTATATAGCGCCTTATCCGCCGCCTTCAGCACCTTATCGGGCGTCGTGTAGTTGCCGTTGCGTTCGGCCACGCCGATGCTCACCGTGACGGTCAGCTTCTTCTTGCTCGGCGACCTGCGCTTCCTGTTCTTCGATTTGCTGCGCCGTCTACGGCGGCCTCGCACGGTGAAAGCTGCATCTTCGATGGTACTGCGCAGTTCCTCCAGGTCGGGAACCACATCGTCCCGTGACTTACCCGGAAACACTACGGCAAACTCTTCGCCGCCGTAACGATAGGCACGGCCACCGCCCGAGACACGGCTGAGCTTGGCCGCGACCATGCGGAGCACCTGGTCGCCGACATCGTGTCCATGCTTATCGTTGAATTTCTTGAAATGATCGATATCGACCATAGCGATGCTGAAGCGGTTGCGCAGCGCGGCTAGCGCATCGGGGAGGGCCCGGCGCGAGGGCAGCCCCGTGAGCTCGTCCCGGTACGCCATCCTGTAGCCCGTCTCCATCACGGACAGACCCAGGATCAAACCACCGGCCATCAAATAGAAGGTCGAGACCAGGCTACCCGATGCGGCGGTCAATGCCAGGCATGCGGCTACCACCGCCCAGAGGAGCCCGATCTCAACAGTCTTCTGCCGATAGACGGCCACCGCGGCGGCCACGGTGATGCTGACGGCGAAGACGAGCAGCTCCGGCTCCGGGATCACCGCCCAAACGTCAAAGGCAGGCCGGACCAGTTCGCCTCGTTGGGCCAGACTCGCAGCCGTACCTTGGGAGCGCAGGAGCAGCGCCACTGCCGGCGTCGGTACGAGGACCATGACCAGTTGGGTCAGCCCCCGGGCGGTGAGCACTCCACGGTCGCGGGTCAGGGCCAGTGATGCCAGGATAGGCGGCAGCAAGAGAGTCGCGATGGTGCGGGCCAGTTGAGCGGTCGGCCCGGGGTCGAGCCTCAACAGCCACTCGACGACGGCCAGCGCCAGGACCGCAGCGAGGACACGGCTGCGGTGGAAGCGCCAGGCGAGGAGGGCGGCGGCCCCGAAGACGGCATAGGGATATCCACGGGCGAGGCCGGCGAGCGTCTGCGGATCCCCCGCCAGCCGCACCCAGAGCACGGCGCCCAGTATGACCAGCCCACCGGGCACCACCCACCTGAGTGCATGCCTTAAGTAACTGTTAGCCAAACGGTTACGGCTCTGGATCAGAGCAGCCCACCGGCAGGACGAGGAGGAGGGTGAGGCCCCCAGTGGGGCCTCCCGCCTAGTTGTTTACCACGAAGCGTACCACGTCGTTCCGTTCAGGGGCGAACTCGCCCAGAGTCCGTGCGATGGAGAATCTCTCCTCCACGCTCGTGATCTCCAGCCGTCCCAACTTCTCCTCGATTTGCCCCAGGTTGAGCCCGGTTTCCGGATCGATCAGCTCTTCGCCCTGGCGGAAAACATCGAGCATATCGCCCACCTGAATGCCGGACTCAGCCCCGGCGTTGATGTAGACCTGGCCGTCGCGCACCGTCACGACCCTGCCGTGCCAGGGCTGGTCGCCGAGCTCGGCCAGGATGTTAGCGACGGCCTGTTCGACCGCGGCGCGTGTGGCCTCACCGAGGGGTGTGTCCTCGAAACCCTCGGTACCGACATCAAGGACATCGGTATCCAGCGCGACGTGTGAAGACGAGCGTTCCACCGAGCCCTCACCCTGAACGGAGGCTGTGATCTGCGAGGTCTGGACGTCGTAGATCCGGCTGTCGATGACCAGCCGCGCCTGTACCGTCTTCTTGCCGCCACCGATTCTGATGCCACCGGCGACCGGGACATCGACCGGTACCGTGACCCCGACCTCACCACCGCGTCCCTTCTCGCCGTAGCTGAACGTTGTTATAACGGGACGGATGAAGAACTGGGCGCCGACGATGCGGCCAGCCTGTACGGCGGTCTCGGGATTGACGGCGCCGCTGTACTGGAGCTCCTGCTCGGCCAGGACGTCGGCGATCGCCTGCCGCTCGACCAGAACGAAGCGGTCACTCTCGAGCAGTTCGGCAACCATCATCTCGGTGAGCCCCCGGGCGTAGTTCTCCAGACTCTGATTGTACGAGTAGCCCGCGGCGCCGAACGTGCCCGTGGCCTGGAACAGCCCGGGGTCCCAGCTCCCGTCCATAACGGCGACACGGAGCTTGGGGGCCTGCTGTGCCTCGGCCGTCTCGAGTACGGCGCAGACCGCCAAGCCCATCAAAATGACGACCGGGATCACTCGCATAAGTACCTCCTGGCTGGAATGGGGCTCGTCCCTCTGCTGCGAGCCAATGTAGGCACCGGTCGCCAACACGACAACGAACGGCAAGACCGGCGATTGACCAGCCTTCCAATGGGTGTTTAGCTTGATACCATGAGCCAGCGGATTGGTCGCTACGAAGTTCTGGAAACGCTCGGCAAGGGTGGGATGGGTGTCGTCTATCGAGCCCGGGACCCGGAGCTCGACCGCTTCGTCGCGATCAAGGTCGTACTGGCCTGGGCGCAATACGACGCGGACACGATGGAGCGCTTCAATCGGGAGGCGCGGGTCGTCGCCCAGATGCAGCATCCGCATATCGTGACCGTCTTCGACGCCGGCCGCACCGACGAGGGGCTCCCCTACTTCGTAATGGAATACCTGGAGGGCACCGACCTGGGCGAGGTCCTGGGCGTCTCCGGCTCGTTGGTGCCGACGCGGGCGGTGCGCTACGTGCTGCAAGTCTGCGAGGGTCTGACCTACGCCCACGCCCGGGAGATCGTGCATCGTGACATCAAGCCCGCCAACCTGCTGATCACGCCGGACGACGACATCAAGATCGTCGATTTCGGGATCGCCAAGCTGGTGGGCTCGCAGATCACCGGGACCGGAGTCTCGTTGGGCACGCCGCTTTACATGGCGCCGGAGCAAGTCGCCGGAAAGCCAGTGGACCATCGCGCCGACATATTCGCCGTGGGCGGAGTTCTCTACACGCTGATCTCCGGCCATTCGCCCTTCGAGGCGCCCACGCTGGGCGGGATCTGTCACAAGATCGAGACCGAGACGCCGATGCCGCTCTCGAAGCTGGGAATCGAGATCCATTCACGGCTCGAGACAAGCATTCTGAGAGCGCTGGAGAAGAGCCCGGACGACCGCTACCAGAGCGCGAGCGAGCTGGCCGCCGACCTCCGGGCGGTGCAGGTCGCCCTCGAGGCACAAGCCCAGGCTCCGACCGTCATCTCCGCCGGCTCGGCTCCTGTGGCACCCACGACGCTGACCGAACCGATAACCGTGCAGATGCGCCGCCGGCCCCGGCGAATCGTCGCCCTGCTGGCGGTCGCCCTAGTCACCGGCGCGGCGGCGCTCTGGGCATTCCCCCAGCTGCGGCCCTGGACGGACGCGTCGCAGCTGGCCGAGCTGAACGTCGGCGCCGAGGAAGGCGAGGCTGCGGTGGCTGCGGCGGTCGCCGCCACCGACTCGGAGAGCGGTGGCAGCGTAGCTGTGAGTACCAGGGGATCGGATTCGAC
>JASFTI010000161.1:0-7753 GCA_050053635.1 Gemmatimonadales bacterium | reverse complement strand
GCGTTGCTGTCGGCTGTTGAACCTGGGATCCGGTTCCGATGTCGCTGATCCTATTGCTGACGCTGGTCGCGGTCGGCCTCGCCTATCTCGTCCTCGAGCGCCTTCGCCTCGATCACCACCGTAAGGCGATTCCTCTGATGATCGCCGTCACCGGTACGCGGGGTAAGACGAGCGTGACGCGGACCCTTGCTGCGGTCCTGCGCGAGAGCGGACGACGGGTTCTGGCCAAGACCACCGGGTCGGAGGCGGTCTTGATAATGCCCGACGGTGGGGAGCGGGAGATCCACCGGCGCGGTCGCCCTTCGATCATCGAGCAGAAACACATCGTGCGCCTGGCGGCGGATCGGAAAGTGGACGCCGCCGTCATAGAAATCATGAGCATTCACCCGGAGAACCACCTGGTGGAAGCTCGGCGGTTGCTGAAGCCCGATCTGGTTCTGGCCACGAATTTCCGCGTCGATCACAGCGCGGCATTGGGTGAGACCCGGGACGCGGTGGCCGCGGCCCTCGCGCTCGACGTCCCAGCGGGAGCCCGCGTCTTCGTGCCGGCGGACGAGTGCCTGCCGGCGTTCCGCGCGGCGGTTCAAGAGAGTGGGGCGGAGCTGATCGAGGTTCCGCCGGGTACCGCGTCGCCGGAGCGCGGGCGATTCGCCGTGAACCGGGACCTGGTCTATGCGGCGGCGCGGTCGCTGGGCATAGACGATGAAGTCATCCGGCGAGGCGTCCCTCGGGGGCAGGGCGACATCGGGGCATTGCGTATCTGGCAATATCAGCCGGACATGAGGAAGATCCCCTACTTCGTGGTGAACGCGTTCGCCGCCAACGATCCCGATTCCACCAAGCTCGTTCACGAAGAGGTCATGGCGGCGCTGGACCTGGAACCCGGCCGCTGCGCCGGTCTGCTGACGTTGCGACCCGACCGCGGCGACCGGACGCTCCAATGGTTGGAGGCGCTGCGGGGAGGATTCATCGATCGTTTCCGCCGGCTCTACGTATTGGGGCTGCACGCGCCGGCCCTGGCGTGGCGACTCGAGCGCTTCGCTGGGAGGGCGGCGGTCGAGGTGCTCCGTGCGAGGTGCCCGGCTGAGATCACACAGAGGGCGGCGTCGGGAATCGAGGAGGCCGGCGGTGCCGTGTTCGGGTTCGGCAACATCGTTGGGCTAGGGGCGGAATTGGTGGCGCACTGGAGTGAAGCGGGCGAGCCCTGGGAGGTCGAGGGCTGATGGGATTCGAGATCCCCTTCGTCGGTCTGCTGATCTCGCTGGCCTTCACCGCCCTCACCGGCGTCTACCCCGGCGGGATCATCGTACCCAGTTACCTTGTGCTATTCATGAATGAGCCGGCACGGATCGCCGGCACCTTGATCGCCGCCTTCCTGACGATGCTCGTCTACCGGCTCTCATGTCGTTGGCTCATCCTGTTCGGGCGGCGTCGATTCGTCTTCCTCATTCTGGTGGGTGGTATACTGGCGTTTCTCTGGCGCCAGCTGTTCCCCGCCATCTTTCCGGTGTCGCTCGAGTTCAGGGTGATCGGCTGGGTGATTCCCGGACTGATCGCCGGCCATCTCGAACGCCAGGGTGTCGCGGTCACGGCGGCGGCGTTGGTCACCGTAACGGTCTTGACCGGTTGGCTGGGCCTCATGCTCGACCTTTTGTGAGGGTATCGTGCGAACTCTCCAGTTGATCGATCGCCGACTGAAGTATCGCATCGTCGCCGCGGGGATCGTCAGCCTGCTCGCCTGGTTGTCGTTGCAGGCGACTTCGCGGCGGCCTTCGATCTCGTGGTCGGAGGAGATGCTCGAGGCTTCGCGCCGCATGGACCGAGCGATCGCGGCTGTGGCGCGCTACAGCGAGGCGACGGGCATCCCGATCGACGACTCGCTGGATCTTAACCGTACCGGCCTCATCGGACCGGAATACTCCCCGCTGTTCACGACCTTGGGCCAGCTGGAAGCGAAGCGGACGACCACGAATCCCGATATGGCCGGCTTGATCGTCCATCTTCTGCGCCGGGCCGGTGTATCGGCCGGTGACACCATCGCCGTGGGTTGCTCCGCATCCTTTCCCGCCCTGACGATCGCGACGCTGACCGCTGCCGAGGCCATGGACGTTCACCCGGTGGCGATCCTGTCTTTGGGTGCCTCGGCCTACGGAGCCACGCGCCCGGAACTCAACCTGCTCGATATCCACGAGCTTCTGTTGGGCGAAAACATCCTCGCCAACTCCCCGGCGGCGGTATCGCTGGGCGGTGCGGGCGATGTGGGCACGGACTTCGATCCCGCTTTCCGCGAGAGCCTGCTGCGCCAGATCGAGACCAGCGGCGTCCCCCTGCTACAGGACCCCGACCTGCGTGGGAACGTGGCCCGACGCATGGCGATCTACACGGGCGGATCGGAGGGGCGAGTGGCGGCGTTCGTGAACATCGGGGGCGCCGATGCGAACCTCGGCACGAGCCCCCTCGTCCTCAGGGTCGAGCCGGGCCTGAACACCGAGCTGGCGCTGCCGCCGCCGGCGCAGCGCGGCATGCTGTTCGAGATGGCGGCGCGCGGGGTCCCGGTCATCCACCTGCTCCACATCCGGGGTCTGGCGCTGCGCTACGGCCTACCCTGGGACCCGGTGCCGCTGCCCGAGCCCGGTACGAGCCGGCTGCGTGATGATGCGGGGCGGCGGGGCCTACGCTTCTGGCTGATCACCGCCGTCTATTTCGCCGGCCTCGCTCTGATCGCCGTCGCTGGGAGGCGCCGGCGGGTCTGATTGCAGCCTTTCCCGGCATCGGCTAAGATTCGCGATATAGCCCCAACGGCTGGACAACTTGCGGAGGCACGGACCATGAAACGTCACGGCCGATTAGCTGTTGGGATGGTATCTCTCGCCGTTGTTGCACTGGCAGACGTCGTTGCACTGCACGCGCAGGAGGCGCCGCTGACGGCCGAGCTGCCGGTGCTACTCACCTCTTGCGGCCAGAGCCCCGGTCCCGGGCGCGTGCGCTTCTTCCTCACGAGGCTCGACCTGGAGCACGAGTTCCTCGAGCAGGCCACCGCCCAGGATCTCACCGACAGACTGGAAGCCGGGAATCCGTTTGAAGCGGTCATCATCGTGACCGGCGCGAGCCTCAAGGGGATGGGGGCGGCGGGCGTTTCGATCCAGGACGAGCTGGAGCGGACTGCGGGGCTGATCGAAGAGGCCAGGCGCCAGGACCTCACGATCATCTGCGCTCACGTCGAGGGTATGGCCCGGCGAGCTCAGGGCGCGGCGCCCGGCGACAACTCCGACGAGCTCTCGATCGATGCGGTCTGTCCCGTCTCGGACCTGATGATCGTCCGCCAGGACGGAAACGAGGATCGGCGGTTCAGCATCATCTCGGAGAACCAGGGCGTCCCGCTCATCCTGTTCGAGAAGAACATGGAGCTGGGTGACGTCCTTTCGACCGTGTTCGCCAGGTAGAGCTCAGCGCCAGTCGCGATGACACGTCGAGCGGAGACTTTGGAGTCGGCCGCGGAATCCTGCGAGCGGACCACAGACCGTGAGAGGGAGGGCGCGGCGATGGGCCACGAGCGGACATTTGGAGCGCGGTGGCCCGTCGCCGAACCGGGCCGTACGCAGCGCGACATGAAGCGAGGGCCCATCGGCGCGACCGACCACCGCCACGACGCTAAGGATTCCCAGCGGTGAGTATGACCGCGTATGCCGGGCTTGTCCTCGGCGTCATGGTCGCCGTCTACATCGCGGCGAAGCTGTTCAAGCTCTCGACCGAGCTGGCGATGTTCGCAGCAGCGCTCGGCGGAGCGCTCGCCGGCGGCTTCGGCCTGCCGGCACGGCACATCGCCGAAGGGGCGATGACCTATCTCGACATCAACCTCATCTTCATCACCGCCACCCTGTTCATGAACATCCTCAAGGATGCGGGTGGCATTGCTTTCGTCGTTCGCCGGATCATTAGCCGGTTTCACCGCCGACGCGCCTTGCTGTTCGTGCTGCTTACCGTCTTGCTGCTCGTACCGGGTGCACTCACCGGCGCCGGTAGCGTCACCGTGCTGATCACCGGCGGCCTGGTGGCGATCGTCTTGCAGACGATGGGGATATCGAGGGTGCGGACCGTTGCCATCGTGTTCGTCATCGCCGGGCTGAGCGCCGCGGCGCCGCCCGTCAGCCTCTGGGCGATGCTCACCGCCGCCGGGGTCAACATGCCGTACATCGGCTTCTTCATGCCGCTGCTGGTGCCCTGTGTCGTGGCCGCCCTGTTCACGATCTTTTTCCTCGGCCGACGGAGCGGGGAGATCGATCTCGAGGCGGCGCTCCGCGAGCTGCCCTCGCCGCCCGAGGAGATGAGCTGGCTGCGCGTCGCTCTCCCGTTCGTGGTCTTTGTGTTGTTGATCGTGATCGGTCGTGCCTGGCCGCACGATACACCGGTGGTGGGACTGCCGCTCATGTTCCTGTGCGCGGCGGCAGCATCCTATGTCCTTTCACCGATCCGCCTGGATTTCCTGCGGATCTCGCGCGAGACGATCGAGCAGCTGCTGCCCTTGATCGGCACGCTCACCTGCGTGGGGGTGCTGGTCCAGATCATGACGCTCACCGGCGTGCGCGGCCTACTGGCGGTGACCACGGTCACGCTGTCGGTGGCGCTGGTGTTCGCCACGCTGTTCGTCGTGCTCCCGGTCTCGGAAGCCGTCTTGATGTGGGGTGCGGCGCCGGTGATCGGTGTCCCTCTCGTCCTGCTCTTCAACACGATCGGTCTCAACCCGATCGTGGCGCTGGCGGGGATGAGCGTCATCTGGCCGCTGGGTGACGCGCTGCCCCCGACGGCGATCATCGGCCGGCTGACCGTAGATGTCGTGGGCTACAAAGACGCCTATGCGAAGTTCCTGAGGAGCTGTCTGGTCCCGGCCGTCTTCATCATGGTCGTCGGCACGCTGATGGTGATCTTTTCCAGCGAGCTCTCGTTCCTAACCGGGGTGTAAGAAAGGAGAGTCATGGTCATCCTGCAGACGCTCATCACGGTGCTCTACTACGGACTGATCGCCTATGTGGCCGTGATCCTGATCTGGAACTTCAGCAAGACGCGGAAGTGGGAGCAGGAGGTGCTCTACATCATCGTCCTCATCCCGTTCCTATTGCGTCTGTTCAGGTTGAAGTGACGTGATGGTCGTGGGAAGCGGGTCCGAGAATCGCGGCGGCGGTGCGCCCCTGGTCCGTAAGCTCGTACTCGGTGGCCTGGGGCTGCTGCTCCTCGTCACCTCCGGCCTCAGCTTCTACCGGCACCGGCACCTGGAGGAGCCGGTGGTTCTGAGCCCCGGCGTGGCAGAGGTAAAGAAGCTGAGCGATTATTTCGCCGGTATTCGCGGCACGGTCAACGACTGCAACGTTTACTTCTTCGAGGGTGAGGAGCCGGGCGCTACCATGTTCGTGATGGGCGGTACCCACCCAGAGGAACCGGCGGCGCGCCTGGCCGCCTGGCTGTTCGCCGAGAACGCCGTGATGGAGCAGGGGCGGCTGATCGTGGTGCTGAGCGGCAACCGCAGCGCCACCACCGTAACGCGGCTGGGTGGGGCCTACCCAACCGATTTCTCGATCACCACCGACTGGGGTCAGCGGACGTTCCGTTTGGGTGACCGCTGGTCGAACCCACTGGATCAGTGGCCCGATCCCGAGGTCTATATCCATTACCCGAGCGGGCAATACCTGGCCTACGTCGATGCCCGCAACCTGAACCGCACCTGGCCCGGCCGGCCCGACGGCACGCTCACCGAGCGTACGACCTACGCGTTCATCGAGCTCATCCGCCGCGAGCGCGTGGACATCTTCATCGATCTCCACGAGGCGGAGCTGCAGTACCCGGTAATCAGCACGATCGTCACGCACGAACGGGGAGAGGAGCTGGCCATCTTCGTCTCGATGATGCTGAGCGACGAGGAGTTCAACATCGGCACCGAGTATTCGCCGAAGAACCTGCACGGCCTCTCGCACCGCGAGGTCGGCGATTATTCCGACGCCATCTCGCTGCTGTTCGAGGCGCCCGAGCCGTTCCTCGATGCGACCCGCGGTCGCACGACCCGCGAACAGCTGCTGACCGGCGTGGACGAGTTCGTGATGAAAGCGGGCGAGCACGGCCTGCTGTTCGAGCGGATAGATGAGAGCGGTTGGCCGATCGACGTCCGGGTGGGGCGCCATACCTCCACGGTGCTCCAGACCATGGAAGCCTGGAGCGAGCTCCATCCCGAGCGGCCGTTGAGCGGCCGGGGCATTCCGCGGTACGCGGAAGTGATCGCCGAAGGCCTCGGACACTGGTTGCACGATCCGTCCGAGGCTGCACCCGGACGGTTGTTGACCGAATAGTATCTACAAAAGAAGGAGCGATCCCGTGAAACGTACTAGCCTGTCGAGCTTCTGGATTCTGGTGGTCGTCGCGGTTTTCGCCGTCGGAGTGAACACAGCGTCGGCGCAGTCGGTGGAGGCGCTGCTCCTAGGGGCTCAGTGCAGCGAGTCGCCGGACGACCCGGGGTGCGGCTGTAATCCCGAATTTCAGGACTGCGGCTGTACCAGCATCCAGGTCGGGAAGAACGCGTCCACCGATGGCTCGGTGATGACCGCTCACAGTTGCGATGGCAACTACCGGACCTGGCTGCAGATCGAACCGCGGCGGGAGAACCCGCCAGGCGCTCGCCGGCCGATCTACTGGGGCCTGCTGCACACCGAGACGCCCGGAGACATGCGGGGGGTGCGGGTCAAGGGAGAGATCCCCGAGGTCGAGCAGACCTACCGCTACTTCAACGTCGCCTACCCGGCGATGAACGAAAAGGGGCTATCGATCGGCGAGACGACCATCGGCGGTCGGTCCGAGCTGCGTAACGACGAGGGGCTCTTCCTGATCGAGAACCTCCAGGCCATCGCGCTGGAGCGTACCACTACCGCCCGCGAGGCGATCCAGCTGATCGGCGAGCTGGTCGAGGAGTACGGCTACGGTGACTACGGTGAGTGCCTGACCTTCGCCGACTCGAAAGAAGTCTGGCACTTCGAGATCATGGGCGCCGGGCCCATCGAGGTCGGTGCGGTTTGGGCGGCGGTCCGCATTCCCGACGACCACGTCGGAGTCTCGGCCAACATCCCACGGATCAGCGAGATCGATCTCGACGACCCGGACCACTACATGGCCAGTGAGAACGTCCACTCACTGGCCGAGGAGATGGGATGGTGGGACCCCGACAGCGGCGAGCCGTTCAAGTGGTGGAAGGCATACGGCCGGACCGATCGTGAGGGGAATCCGCGGCCGCCGTTCTCGACGCGCGAATTCTACATATTGAGCACCCTCGCCCCCTCATTGAACCTCACCATGGACATGGAAGAGCTGCCCTTCTCGGTGAAGCCCGACGAGAAGGTCTCGGTCCGCGACGTCCTGCGCTACTACCGCGAGACCTACGAAGGTAGCGAGCTCGACCCGACCCGTAACCTGATGGTGCCCTACCGGCCGCGCCGCGGCGAGATCCGGACCGACCAGCCCGAGATGGTCAAGAGCCCCATCGTCAACAACTGGTCGATCAGGGACTTGGCGCAGCTGTTGAATTCGATTCAACCAGGCATCGTGCAGCCGGTGCGCACCATCGCCGTCGCCCGCTGCTCCTATTCGCAGATCATCCAGAACCGCGACTGGCTGCCGCCCGAGATCGGTACCGTCGCCTGGTTCTCGTTCGACAACCCTGCCCAGAGTCCGCGGATCCCCATCTGGGCCGGGGTCACAGCGCTGCCCGAATCGTTCA
>JASFTI010000160.1:0-7763 GCA_050053635.1 Gemmatimonadales bacterium | reverse complement strand
GCGGCGCGCTCACCGCTGGCAAAGCTGATCGGGAGTTGGTATGCCTCCGGGTTCCCTTCGGTGTAACTGACCGTGACCAGTGTCAGGTAGGTCAGTGCGCCGTTATGGTCGATCGGGATCGTCTCGTTGATCGAACTCGAGAGGGTACGCCGTGCCTTGCTGGCGAACCAGCGCCGGGCCCGCAGGTGATTCGGCAGGACGCGCTCCAGCTGGGTCAGCGCCTTGTTCTCGAAGATCGCCTGCCAGCTACCGACGGCGGAGAGTTGCGGCCATTCGCGGTCCGTCACGGCCGCCGGCTCCACAATGGCGCGAGCGGGCTCGAGCTTGAACCAATAGAAGGTGTGGGGGCCGAGGGTGAGGAAATAGGGGAACTCACCGATCGGCGGGAAGTCCGTGCGGCCGAAGACTTCGACCGGCACCATGCCCTTGAAGTCGGGCAGCTCGAGCTCGACCGCCTGCACGAAGCGCGACAGGTTGACCACCACCAGAATGATCTCGTCCTCCCAGCGGCGCAGGAAGACCAGTACCTTGCGGTTCTCCGGGCGCAGGAACTCGATGCTACCACGACTGAATGCGCGGAACTGTTTGCGGACCGCTAGGATGCGCTTCGTCCACCAGAGTAGCGAGTGTGGATTCTTCTGTTGCGCTTCGACGTTGATCGCCTCGTAGTGATACTCCGGATCGATAATGATCGGCAGAAACAGCTGCTGCGGATTGGCGCGTGAGAAACCGGCATTGCGATCGCTGCTCCACTGCATCGGCGTCCGCACCCCGTTGCGATCGCCGACGTAGATGTTGTCGCCCATCCCGATCTCGTCCCCGTAGTAGACGACCGGTGTGCCGGGCAGCGAGAACAGCAGACTGTTCATCAGCTCGACTTTGCGGCGATTGTTGCCGAGCAGCGGGGCGAGTCGGCGTCGGATTCCCAAGTTGATGCGGGCCTGCGGGTCGTGAGCGTAGACCCGGTACATGTAGTCCCGGTCCTCATCGGTGACCATCTCCAGGGTCAGCTCGTCGTGGTTGCGCAGGAATATCGCCCACTGACTGACCTCCGGTATCTCCGGGGTCTGATCCAGGATGTCCTCGATCGGGAAACGATCCTCCATGTGTATGGCCATGAACAATCTAGGCATGACCGGGAAGTGGAACGCCATGTGACACTCGTCGCCCGCCCCGAAATAAGCGGCCGAGTCTTCCGGCCACTGGTTCGCTTCGCCTAACAGCATGCGATCCCGGTAGTTGGAATCGACATGCCGCCGCAGTTCCTTGAGAAAAGCGTGCGTCTCCGGCAGGTTCTCGCAGTTCGTAGACTCCCGCTCGTACAGGTAGGGCACCGCGTCGAGGCGCAACCCATCAACGCCCAAATCGAGCCAGAAATCGAGTGCCCGGAAGATAGCGCGGCGCACCGCAGGATTGTCGAAGTTGAGGTCCGGCTGGTGCGAGTAGAAGCGGTGCCAGTAATAGGCGCTCGCCTCATCGTCCCAGGTCCAGTTGGAGTGCTCGAAGTCCTTGAAGATGATCCGCGCCTCGCTGTACTTGTCCGGCGAGTCGCTCCAGACGTAGAAGTCGCGCGCCCGGCTGCCAGGCTGTGAGCGCCGCGCCTTCTGGAACCATGGGTGTTTGTCGGAGGTGTGATTGATCACCAGCTCAGTGATCACCCGCAGATCGCGCAAGTGCGCCTCCCGCAGGAACGTCCTGAAATCCCGCAGCGTGCCGTAAGCCGGATGCACATCCGTGTAGTCGGCGATGTCGTAGCCGTCGTCCTTCAGCGGGGAAGGGTAGAAGGGCAGCAGCCAGAGCGCGGTGATCCCCAGATCCTGCAGGTAATCGAGTCGCTGAGTCAGACCGCGAAAATCGCCGATCCCGTCGCCGTTGCTGTCGTGGAACGACCTGACGTGCAGTTGGTAGATGAGCGCGTCCTTGTACCAGCGCGAGTCGTTGTTCATTTCGCCTCCGCAGCGCGCTGGGGCCTCACCACGCGCAGCACGTGGCCGACACGCTCCTCGGGATCGAGATGCACGTAGTTCGCCGCGCCGCGCCACTCGTAGCGCTCGCCGCTCAGCAGGTCCTCGACCTCGTATGGTTCGTCCCTGGAGAGCCCCAGGTCGGTCACCGGTACATGGATCGTCGATTCGTGAACCTCGAACGGGTCGAGGTTCACCACCACCAGCAGGTCGTTCCCCGGAATCGACTTCTTATAGAACAGGAGCTGATCGTTCTCCGACTGGTGGAACGTCAGGTTCGTCAGGTGTTGTAAGGCCGGATTCTCACGTCGAATACGGTTGATCCTTCTGATGTCGTCCGCGATGTTACCAGGCGCCTCCCAGTTCCTGTACTTCAGTTCGTATTTTTCCGAGTTCAGGTACTCCTCGCTACCCGGCTCGCGTGCCTCGTTCTCACACAGCTCGAAACCGCTGTAGATGCCGTAGCTCGGTGAGAGGGTGGCGGCCAGCAACAACCGCACGCGGAAGGCGGGTCGTCCACCCTCCTGCAGGTACTCATGCAGGATGTCAGGGGTATTGGTGAAGAAATTGGGGCGCAGGTACTCCGCCGTCTCGGTGGTCGTCAGCTCGGTCAGATAGTCGTGTAACTCCTGCGGTGTGTTGCGCCAGGTGAAATACGTGTACGACTGGGTGAAGCCGAGCATCGCCAGGCCCTTCATCCGGGCAGGCCGCGTGAACGCCTCCGACAACAGGATCACGTCAGGATGGTCGCGGTGGATCTCCTCGATGACCCACTCCCAAAAGGCGAAGGGCTTGGTGTGCGGATTATCGACGCGGAAGATGCGCACGCCATGTTCGATCCAGAACGAGAATATGTCCCGGCACGCCTCCCATAAGCCTTGCCAATCCTCGCTGTCGAAGTTGAGCGGGTAGATGTCCTCATACTTCTTGGGCGGGTTCTCAGCGTGCTTGATACTCCCGTCGGGGCGCGTCGTGAACCACTCGGGATGTTCCTTCACCCACGGGTGATCGGGCGAGCACTGGAGCGCGTAGTCTAGCGCGACCTCCATGCCCAGCTTCTTCGCCGCACCGACGAAGCGCTCGAAGTCCGCCAGACTGCCCAGCCGCGGGTCGATCGCCGTGTGGCCGCCGTGCTGGTTGCCGATCGCCCAGGGGCTGCCCGGGTCCTTGGGCCGCGCCACCAGGCTGTTGTTCCGGCCCTTGCGGTGGGTCGACCCGATGGGATGGATGGGCGGCAGGTATACGACGTCGAAGCCGAGATCGGCCAACCTGGCCAACTGCTTGGCGGCCGTCTTGAACGTGCCGTGCTCGCCGCGCTTTCGACCTTGCGAGCGCGGGAACATCTCGTACCAGGCGCTGAAGCGGGCCCGTTCGCGGTCGACCGTCAGCGAGAGCGCGGGTGCGTGGCGGGTCACCACGGCCGGATCGGGGAGTCCCGCCATCAGGCTCGCCAGCTCGGGGTCGAGCGCCAGTCGGGCGCGCTGGTCTATCCCGGCGCCCTCGCTCTCCAACCACTCGGCCGCGGCGAGCAGCTTCTCCTTAGCGCCGGCGGCCCGCTCACTGGCGTCGCGCACGAGCGCCGCCCCCTCGAGCAGCTCGAGGTGCACATCCTGTCCGGCGTGGAGCTTCTTTTCCAGCTCGGAGCGCCAGGTGGCGAAGTGGTCCGGCCAGGCCTCGACCGTGAACTGCCAACGGCCAACTCGGTCGACCTGGAACGAGCCATCGAAGCGGTCGAGATTGGGGTCGTAGCGCATGGGAAAGGACTCCCAGGCGCTGCCGCCCGGCTCGCACGCCAGGAGCCGTGCGGTCAGCAGGGTATGTCCATCCATGTAGACTGTGGCACGTACGTGACAGACGTCACCGACGACCCGCTTGGCCGGATAGCGGCCGCAGTCGATCTGTGGGTTGACGTCTTCGATGACCAGCCTGGGCGGGTTCTCGGGTATTCTCATGCCTCGCGAACGCGGATCTGACCGCCTCGTTTCTCTTATCTATGTTGATTGCGCGACTGCGAAAAATACCAGGACTGCGCTCATCTGCAATCAGAGTCCGGTTTGCCCGGTAAGGACGGGGCGGTCGGTAGTGGCGTTTTGGTAGAATCTGGTCAGCTTGCGACGTGACTCGAGAGGGCCGCCATGAACGAGTCGGCCCAGTCGAAGACGTTGTGACCGGATACCACCTCCCGCATCTTGCTCATCCGCCGCGTAGCCTCTTTCGCCGGCAGCGAGAGTGCCATACTGATCGTCTCGGCTAGCCCGTCGACGTCGTGAGGATTGACTTGCAGCGCCGTCCGCAGTTCCTCCGCCGCCCCGGCGAACTCGCTCAGGATCAGCACGCCGCTGTCGTCGAACCGCGTGGCGACGTACTCCTTCGCTACCAGATTCATGCCGTCGGCCAGTGGCGTGACCGCCATCACATCCGCCGACCGGTAAAGCGCGATCAACTCCTCGAACGGCAGCTGGCGGTGCATGTACTGCACCGGCGTCAGACCGACCTCGCCGTGCTCGCCGTTGATCTGACCGACCAGCTCTTCCACTTGGCTGCGTAGCTCGCGGTACTCGCCGACGCGGCCGCGGCTGGGCACCGCCAGCTGCACGAGCACGCACTCGCGCACCGCCTCGGGCCACCGCGACAACAGCTCGTGGAAGGCGCGCAATCGCACATCGATGCCTTTTGTGTAGTCGAGGCGATCGACGCCCAGGATGATCCTCCGACCCTGGCCGACCTGCTGCTGCAGCTCGAGCGAACGCTTGACGATCTCAGGATCACTCGCCGTCGAGCTGTAGTGCTCGAAATCGGTGGAGACGGGGAACGAGTCGACGCTTACCGAATGCCCGTGGATCTGCAGCTGACCGCCGTCGACCCGCGCGTCGGTATAGCGCCGGGCCAGGCGCAGGAAGTTGCCGACATCGCCTTGGGTCTGGAATCCGACCACGTCGGCGCCCAACAACCCTTCGAGGATCTGACGCCGCCACGGCAGCCGGCCGAACAGCTCCTCTGGCGGAAAGGGGATGTGGAGGAAGAAGCCGATCCGCAGGTCGGGGCGCATCTCGCGCAACAGGACGGGCACGAGCTGCAGATGGTAGTCGTGTACCCAGACGGAGGCGTCCTGGTCGGCGCTTTCCGCGGTGATCTCGGCGAACCTGCGGTTGACCGTCACGTAGGGCCGCCACCAGCGGCGGTGGTACTCGGGCTCGCGGATCGCGCCGTGATAGAGCGGCCAGAGGGTGCCGTTGCAGAACCCGTCGTAGAAACTGCCCAACTGCGAGCGGGAGATGGGGACGGGGAGGTGGGCGATACCGTCGTGGTCGAAGGGGTCCGGCGCCGGGCCGCTGGACCCCGTCCAACCGGTCCAGGCACCGCCCGCTCTCTGCACGATCGGGGTGAGTGCCGATACGAGGCCGCCCGGGCTCCGCTTCCACGTGCCCTCGCCTTTCGCCTTGCCGCGAACTACCGGCAGGCGGTTCGCCACGATGAGCAGCGGCCACTTCTTCTTGGCTGGCATAGATCCCGTTAGCTGGCGTGGCGGCGACAGCGGACCGGGCACTGCGTCGGCTGCGCTCCGAACTTCTTCTATGACTGCAAGTTAACGCTGACGACGGGCTGTGCAATCGGTTGGCGTTTCTAGTGGTGAGGGCCCGGCCTCAAAGGGACTGGAAGAGTTTCAAGTAGTCCGCCAAGTGCCGCGGCGTGATGAAGCGCTCGCGCACGCGCGCTCGCGCCCGCGCACCCAACGCCTGCCGTAGCTCCGGTTTCTGGAGCAGTCCGACGACGCGGTCGGCGCACTCTTCCACGCTGGACACCAGGTAGCCGTTCACTCCGTCCTCGATCTGCTCGACTATGCCGCCGACACGACCGGCGACCACCGCAGCCCGCTTCCACATCGCTTCCGCCACGACTAGGCCGAAGCCCTCACGCGTCGACTTCTGGATCACGACGTCGCTGCCGCTCTGGAAGGCGTTGATCTCGAGCGCGTGCGTCAGCTCGTCGCAGCTCAACCGATCGAGTGTGCTGAACACGCGGATATCGGGGTCACCCGCGCTGTGTTCCACCGTTCTGGCATGGTATTCGATTCCCTGCGGGTCGTCTTCGGCAAGGTTGCCGACCAGCGCTAACTGCACGTTTGGCACTCGGAGCTTCACTTCCCGGTAGACATCGATGACACCGAGTGGGTCCTTCCACGGATCGAAGCGTGAGACCTGCACGATGATCGGCCGCTCGGGATCGAGCCCAAAGCGGTTACCCAAGATCTGTCGCGCCAGCGAGGGCGAAAGCGCCTGGTTCTTCGGCGTGAGCGGATCGATGGAAGGCAGGACAATCTCGGCGCGGCCCGGGTAAAGTTCCGCTTTCGCGTAATCCGGCATCGACCAGACCGCCATATCGAAGTAGCCCATGTACGGCGCCAGGAATTCGACCGCTGCGTCTCCAGGGGCCGAGGTGTCCAAGTGGCAGCGCCACAGCCAGTCACCGGTGCGCCGGCCGTCCAGTAGTCCCACGAGACCCACCGGCTGCGGATCGTGCACCACCACGTAGTCCCAGTCCCGGCTGAAGACCTCCAGGTTGCCTTCCAGCGTCGACAGGTAGAGAGCCCGGTCTGTGGGACCGAGATCGACATCCATCCCCTGGAGCCCGTTGTGAAGTCTCTTCGTCAGCTCGAAGAACGATTCGTCACCGCTGAGAACTCGCCACTCGACCTCCAGACCGAGCCCGCGTTTCAGGCCGATCAGCGACGGTAACAGCTCGGCCACACCGCCCCCGTGAACCGTGGAGTTCACGTGCAGCACCCGCGCCCCGCGCAGAGGAGCTGCCAGCTCTCTGATCGCGCTTACCGTCTCTTCCCCGATCAACCCCTCGTACTCGCAGATCGATTTCGGGGCCAGCACCACCCTGCGCATCCGACCTCCTCCCTTTGCCTTCGAGCCCGCGGCGGGCGGCTACGAGGCTCGGCGAGAGCAAATAGGGAACCGCGGGTGAGGCGTTAGCCCTAAGTGCAAGCGATAAAAGTAATTAGGTGGCTGGTCCGCCCCTTCGAAGGCCGGCGAGACTACCGTTTCCTGCGAAATATTGACCGACTGGCCGGTAAAGATTGTCTACCCCGGGCCCCGTAGCTCTAGACCCGACAGAGGATTGCGGGGCGCGGTGGCGGGTCGGGCGCGGCGATGGGGCCCTCCTCTTCGCGTTTCCAAGTCCCCTCGACGGCACCTCCGACCACCCTTTCACCACCGCCCTCCGTGTGTTATCAGGTAGCGTCATGGAGCGAAATCGATGATGAACGGCGACGGCACATCGGCGGATCGTCCCCGCTTCGGCTCCGCCTTCGGCCTGCTGATGACGTTCATTGGGGTCGCGATAGGCTTGGGAAACGTCTGGCGCTTCCCCTACATGGCGGGTGCGTTCGGAGGCGGGGCGTTCCTCATCGTCTACATGTTCTTGCTCTTCGCCTTCGGCATCCCGGCGCTGATGGCCGAGCTGGCGCTGGGGCGGATGACGCGGCGCGGCCCGGTAGGCGCGTTCACGCGCATTGGGATGCCGGGCGGTGCGGTCGTCGGCTGGATTCTCTTCATCACCGTGCTCGTGGCGTTGAGCTACTACACGGTGGTGGTCGGCTGGGTACTGCGCTACACCTTGATCTCGGCCAGCGGTGCTATAGCCGAGGTGGCGCCGGAGTCGTTCTTCGAGGCGGTGCTGGGCGGTTTCTGGGGTCAGTTCCTGATGACCGGCATCGTTATGGCGCTCGTGGCGGCCGTGCTGGTTCTGGGAATCAAGAAGGGCGTCGAGCGCGTGAGCAAGATCGGCATG